>NZ_JBFBDY010000012.1:10491-42606 GCF_040683475.1 Kitasatospora sp. NPDC093558
CCGCACCCCGCCCGGCAGGCTCACGCCCCGCCCAGCACGATCCGCCGCACCCCCGGCGCCACCCACCGTGCCGGGTCCGTGCACCGCCGCCCGTCCAGCAGCACCCGCACGCCCGGCAGGTCCTCCGGCCCGAGCTCGCGGTACTCCGGGTGGTCCGCCTGCAGCACCGCCGCCACCACCGGCTCCCCGGCGTGCGGGGGCAGTCCGAGCGCCGTCAGTTCGTCCTCGCCGTACAGCGGATCGGTGACGTACGGCCGCGCGCCCGCCGCCGTCAGCGCCTCGACCAGCGGGAACACCCCCGAGTACGCCGTCTCCTTGACGCCGCCCCGGTACGACGCGCCCAGCACCAGCACGCCCTGCCCGGCCACGCCGCCCGCGAGTGCGCCCTCCAGCAGGCCGACCGCGTACCCGGGCATCTCCAGGTTGGCCTCGCGGGCGGCCCGGACGACCGTCGCCGTCGGGTCGTTCCACAGGTACAGCCGCGGGTAGACCGGGATGCAGTGCCCGCCGACCGCGATGCCCGGCCGGTGCAGGTGGCTGTACGGCTGCGAGTTGCACGCGTCGGCGACGGCCGCGAAGTCGACGCCGATCCGGTCCGCGTACCGCGCGAACTGGTTGGCCAGCGCGATGTTGACGTCCCGGTACGTCGTCTCGGCGAGCTTGGCGAACTCGGCGGCCTCCGCCGAGGCCAGCTCCCAGACGCCGTTGGGCCGGGGCAGGCCGGGGCGCGGGTCGAAGTCCAGCACGGCGCGGTAGAACTCGGCGCCGCGCCGGGTGGACGCCGCGTCGACGCCGCCGACGAGCTTGGGGTAGCGCCGCAGGTCGGCGAAGACCCGGCCGGTGCGGACCCGCTCCGGGCTGAAGACCAGCGCGAAGTCCGCCCCGGCGGCCAGCCCGGAGCCGGCCGCCAGCCGCGGCGCCCAGCGGCCGCGGGTGACGCCGACCGGCAGGGTGGTCTCGTAGCTGACGAGCATGCCCCGGCGCAGCCCGGCGGCGACGGCGTCGGTGGCGGCGTCGAGCAGGGCGAAGTCCGGCGTGCCGTCGGCCGCGGTGACGAGGGGGACCACCAGGACGACGGCCTCCGCCCCGGCGACGGCGGTGGTGGTGTCGGTCGTCGCGGTCAACAACCCGTCGGCGACGACCCGTTTCAGCGACAGGTCCAAACCCTCCTCACGGGGGAACGGCGGCACTCCCTGGTTGACGGACCGGACCACCCGGGGCGCGATGTCGGCGCCCGTCACCCGGTGGCCCTTGAGCGCGAACTGCACGGCCAGCGGCAGGCCGAGCTTGCCCAGGCCGACCACGCAGATCTCCAGCCCGCCCGGCCCGCTCCCGCTCATCCCCGTCCTCCGTTCACCGAGTTGGCCAGCCGGCGCCACGCCGGGTGGCGCCGCAGGCCGCGGCGCAGGTGTTCGGGGACGATGCCGCGCCACAGCTGCTGGGCGAGGTTGAGCGGCGGCGGCGAGTCGGCCGCCGGGTCCGCCTCCCGCAGGAGGAACAGCTCGTCGGGCAGCCCGAGTTCGCCGTCCCGGAAGGCCGGGTAACCGGCGTAGTGGCGGCGGCCCTCGACGACGACCGGCGGTTCGCCGTGCGCCGCCTCGTACCGGATCAGGTCGCGCAGGGCCTCCGGCCGTCCGGCGGCGGCGAGTTCGAGGCGCAGCCGGTCGGGGACGGACAGCCGGTGGAAGACCTCGCGGGCGCCGAAGCAGTCGACCAGCCGGCCGACCTCGGCGCAGACGCGGTACTGCACGTCGTCGTCGAGGAGCAGGAAGCCGTCCCGGAGCAGGCGCGGCACGTCCCACGAGAAGCTGCGGGCGCGGATCGCGTCGAGCTCCTCCCCCGGTTCGGCGAGGTCGGCGGCGACCTGCTGGAGCGCGGCGATCCCGCGCAGCCGGTCCAGGACGCAGGCGCGCTCGGTGACGTTGCCGCGGTCCTCGCGCAGGACGAGGAAGTAGCAGTCGTAGTCGGCGAGGACGGAGACGCGCCCGGCGCGCAGGCAGGCCTCCAGGGTGAACGGCTGGTCGGAGAAGACCTTCAGCCCCTCGTTGCGGCAGAGCCCGTGCCGCCGGATGAGGTCGAGGCGGAACAGCTTGGTGTCGGCCAGCGCCCAGGCGAGCGCCGAGTCGCCGAAGCCGACGCACTCGGCGTTGGCGTGGAAGATCCCCTGCGGCACCAGCCGGCCGTTCACCCCGATCTGCTTGGGCACGACGACGTCCGACTCCCACGCGTCGGCCGCCGCCACCAGCCGCTCCAGCGCCTCGGCACCGAGCCAGTCGTCCGCGCCGAGGAACAGCACGTAGCGGCCGCGGGCCAGCGCGAGGGCGCGGTTGGTGGGGGCGGCCGGGCCGCCGGAGTTGAGCTGGTGCACCACCCGGAACAGGCCGGGGTGGCGGGCCGCGTACTCGTCCACGACGGCCTCGCCGCCGTCCGTGGAGCCGTCGTCGACGACCACGACCTCGAACCGGCCGGGGGCGAGGGTCTGGGCGACCAGGGAGTCCAGGCAGGCGGTGAGGTAGGGCATGGTGTTGTAGACCGCGACCACCACGGTCACGTCGGGTCCGGTCATCGAGTCGTGCTGCCCCTCGGGTGTTCGGCTCGGTGCGCGGTGCGGTGTGCGGTGCGCCCGTCGACGCAGGCTCAACCCGCGCACCCGCCGGGGAGTCACGGCACTCCCCGGACGGGCGACGGCGGTCAACCGGATGGCCCGGCGCTCACCCTGCCGTTCTCGGCCGATGACAAGCTCAGCCGATCGGGACCTCGGCCGATCGCGAGCTCAGCCCGGCTCTCAGCCGATCGCGGCCTCCGCGTACATCCGGGCGATCACGTCCTCGATCGCCGGCTCGCGCACCGACAGGTCCACCAGCGGGTAGCGCGCCGCTACCGCCGCGACGAGCGGCGCGGCGCTCTCCTTCGCCGGGAAGGCCAGCCACTGCCGCGGGCCCTCGACCTTCACCACCCGCGTGCCGGGCACCTCGATCGGCGGGTGCGCCTCGGCGAGGTCGACGACCAGCGTCCGCTCGCTCTCCCCCGCCTCGTGCAGGCCGGCCAGCCCGCCGTCGTAGACGACCCGGCCGTGGTCGATGACCATCACGCGGTCGCAGAGCTGCTCGATGTCGGTCAGGTCGTGGGTGGTGAGCAGCACCGTCGTGCCGCGCTCGCGGTTCACCTCGCGGAGGAACTCGCGCACCTTGCTCTTGCTGACCACGTCCAGGCCGATCGTCGGCTCGTCCAGGTACAGCACCTGCGGGTCGTGCAGGAGCGCCGCCGCGAGGTCGCCGCGCATCCGCTGGCCGAGCGAGAGCTGGCGCACCGGGGTGTCCAGCAGGCCGGCCAGGTCGAGGAGTTCGACGCAGCGGGCGAGGTTCTCGCGGTACCTCGGATCGGGGATCCGGTAGATCCGGCGGGCGAGTTCGAAGGAGTCGCGCAGCGGGAGGTCCCACCAGAGCGTGGTGCGCTGGCCGAAGACCACGCCGATCCGGCGGGCCAGCGCGACGCGTTCGCGGGCCGGGTCGACCCCGGCGACGCGCAGCCGGCCGCTGCTGGGGACGAGGATGCCGGTGAGCATCTTGATGGTGGTCGACTTGCCGGCGCCGTTCGGGCCGATGTAGCCGACGCACTCGCCGGCCTCGACGGTGAAGCCGAGCCCGTCCACCGCGCGCACCTCGCGCTTCACGCGGCTGAACCGGCCGGTGCGGGCGCGGACGGTGAAGGTGCGGCGGACGTCTTCGAGTTCGATCAGTGCCATGGGAAGTTCCTTCCGGAGTGGACGGGTTCAGCTGCCGGTGCCGCGGTACGCCCGCAGCCCGGCGCGCCAGGCGAGGCCGGCGGCGGCGACGCAGAGCGCGGCGGCCACCGGGGAGGCGTACTGGAACGCGGTGGGCAGGCCCAGCGGGTCGGGGCGGCCGAGGATGCGCAGCGTGGGCAGCCAGTTGACGAAGGCCAGCGGGACGCCGAAGACGACGCCCGCGACCAGCTCCTTCGCGAAGATCGTCGGCGGGTAGTGGAGCAGCGTGGCGCCGCCGTAGGTGACGGAGTTCTGGATCTCCTTGGCCTCGCCCCACCAGAACTGGACGGTCGCGGTGCCGATCCAGATCGCGCCGAAGATGACGCAGCCGCACACCAGCAGGACGGGCACCAGGAGCACGCGGTCCCAGGTCCACGTCACGTCCAGCTCCGCCAGCGACCAGACCAGCACCCCGAGGGCCTGGACCGGGCGGCCGAGGCGGCGCAGCGAGAAGCGCTCGGCGCACAGCTGGGCGAGGGCCGGCGCGGGCCGGATCAGCATGGTGTCCAGCGTGCCGTTGACGATCCGCTGGCCGAGGCCGTCGACCGAGCCGACCAGCAGGTTGGCGATGCCGAGCGAGAAGGTCGCGGTGGCGTAGAGGAAGGCGAGTTCGGGCAGGGTCCAGCCGCCGAGCCGGTCGGTGTGCCGGAACATCAGCACCAGGACGACGAAGTCGAGCGAGTGCGTGACCAGGCTCGCGCCGAGGGTCAGCGCGAACGACGCCCGGTAGGCCATCATCGAGCGCATCCACATCGAGGCGCACATCCACCAGGAGCGGACGGCCCAGGTGGTGCGGGCGATCAAGCCGGTGCGGACGGCCAGGAGTTCGGTGCCGGGCTCGGTGACGGGTTCGGTGCCGGGTTCGGCGAGATCGGCGAGGGTCTCAGCCACCCTGGACCACCACCCGGCGGGTCGCCAGCAGCTGGGCCCCGCGGCCGGCGGCGAGCAGCGCGACGGCCCAGGCGAGCTGGAAGCCGAGCGGACCGAGCAGGGCGGCGCCGGTGCGGCGCTCCAGGAAGACGTCGGTCGGCGCCTGGATCAGCGCCGCCCACGGCAGGACGTGCGCGAGCGTGCCGAGCGGGCCGGGGAACAGGGCGATCGGCAGCAGCATCCCGGAGAAGAACATCGAGACGACGAGCATCACCGAGCGCACCCCCTCCGAGTCGTGCAGCCAGAAGCCGGTGATCGAGACGAGGAAGCGCAGCCCGAAGCTGACGACGACCGCGAGCAGCACGGCGAACAGGAAGACCACCCAGGTCAGCGGGTTTTCGGGCAGCCGGATCCGGAACACCAGCGCGCCGAGCAGCAGGGGCACGGTGCCGCGGACGAGCAGTTGGAAGGCGGCCCGGCCGAGGTCGGTGGCCAGCCACCAGCCCTGGAAGTCGACCGGGCGGTAGAGGTCGATGGCGATGTCCCCGCTGCGGAAGCGGTCCTGGACGTCGTCCTGGAAGCCGCCGCCCCACACGGCGACGGTGACCAGGAGGGACTGGCTCACCCAGATGTAGGTGACGGCCTGGCTCTGGTCGTAGCCCCCGAGGTTGGGGCGGGCCTGCCACAGGGCGAGGAAGGAGGAGGCCAGGATGATGCCGAAGACGGTGTTGGTGAAGGTGCCGGCCAGGGTGGCGGCCCGGTAGGTGGAGTAGCGGCGGAAGGCGCCGCGCGCGATGGCGGCGTAGAGCCCGGGCGCATTCGGCATATTGTCTCCTTGTCGACAAATACGGGCACAGGGCGGCCCGCAGGCGTCCGCGCACGCCCCAGTGGCTCCGACCTGCCGGACCCGGGGGTACCGGGCCGATCGGGCGGAGCTGCCAGAACCGGGTGCGCTATGTGGTTTGCACCTTTCACCGTACCGCCGGGCCCTGGCCCCCGCACCGGGTTTTCACCGGCCCCTCAGGAGTCGACGGCACCTGAGCGCCAGTCAAATAGCACATAATCTCGGCATGACCGTGAGCACCCGCCGCCAGGCCAAACGGGCCATGCGACGCCAGGCCCGCCGCGCCCTCCCGCTCTGGCGCCGACTCCTGCCCACCTGGCGAGTCGTCCTCGGCACCATCGTCACCCTGCTGATGATCGCCGTCGCCGGCTTCGCCGTGCTCTACGTCATCGTCCCGGTGCCCGACCCCAACGCCCACGCCGTCGCCCAGAACAACATCTACCTCTACTCCGACGGCACCACCGAGATCGCCCGCACCGGCGCCGTCAACCGCACCGACGTCACCATCGACAAGATCCCCCTCGACACCCAGCACGCCGTCGTCTCCGCCGAGGACCGCACCTTTTACCAGAACCGCGGCATCGACCTGAAGGGCATGCTCCGCGCCGGCTGGAACACCCTCATCGGCAAGGGCATGCAGGGCGGCTCCACCATCACCCAGCAGTACGTCAAGAACTACTACCTGACCCAGGACCAGACCATCGCCCGCAAGGGCCGCGAACTGTTCATCGCCCTCAAGGTCGACCAGCAGCGCGACAAGAACGAGATCCTCGCCGGCTACCTCAACAGCAGCTACTTCGGCCGCGGCGCCTACGGCATCCAGAGCGCCGCCCACGCCTACTACGGCGTCGACGTCTCCGAACTCAGCATCGCCCAGGGCGCCTACCTCGCCGCCCTCCTCCAGGCCCCCAGCTCCTACGACGTCAAGACCGCCAAGCCCGCCAACCGCGACAAGGCCATCGCCCGCTGGAACTACACCCTCGACGGCATGGTCCAACTCGGCTTCCTCAACGCCGCCGACCGCGCCGCCGAGACCTTCCCCGAACCCATCGACCCCCAGCCCACCACCGGCCTCTCCGGACAGGCCGGCTACCTCGTCGGCGTCGCCGACGACTACCTCACCTCCGCCGGCATCATCGACGCCGCCACCCTCAAGGCCGGCGGCTGGCGCATCACCACCACCTTCGACAAGCCCAAACAGGACGCCTTCAGCAAGGCCGTCCAGCAGGAACTCACCGACGAACTCGACCCCAAGGCCCGGCCCACCACCGACACCGACGTCCGCGTCGCCGGCGCCTCTGTCGAACCCGCCACCGGCCGCGTCGTCGCCGTCTACGGCGGACCCGACTACGCCAAGCAGCCCTACAACGACGCGCTGCGCCAGGACAACCAGATCGGCTCCACCTTCAAGCCCATCGACCTCGCCGCCGGCCTCCTCGCCCAGCACGCCCCCGACGGCCACCCGATCACCCCCGAGACGCGCTACGACGGCACCAGCGAACGCCACGTCACCGGCGGCCCCACCCCCTACGCGCCGCCCAACGAGGACGACATCGACTACGGCAACATCACGCTGCGCTACGCCATGGTGAAGTCCGTCAACTCCGTGTACGCGCAGGAGGGCGTCGACGCCGGACTCGCCCGCGTCCGCGACACCGCCGTCAAGCTCGGCATCCCCGACAACGTCCCCGGCATGGACCCGGCCAACACCTCCATGACCCTCGGCACCGCCACCCCCAGCGCCCTCGACCTGGCCGGCGTCTACGCCGCCCTCGCCAACCACGGCCAGGCGCACACCCCGTGGTCCGTGCTCAAGCTCGAACGCCTCAACACCGGCTCCGGGTCCATCGACGTGCCCAAGATGCCGGACCACGCCGCCACCGACGCCCTCGACCGGGAAGTCGCCGACACCGTCACCGACGTCCTGCGCGACGTCGTCAGCCCCCGCGGCACCGGCGCCGCCGCCCTCGACCTCGGCCGCCCCACCGCCGGCAAGACCGGCACCACCGACTCCAACCTCTCCGCCTGGTTCGCCGGATTCACCCCCCAACTCACCACCACCGTCGGCCTGTTCCGGGAGAACCCGAAGACCCACGCCAAGGAGCCGCTGGCCGGCACCGCCGGCCTCACCCGCATCAACGGCGGCGCCTTCCCCACCAAGATCTGGACCGCCTACATGACCGACGCCCTCGACGGCACGGAGATCAAGCACTTCGACCTCCAGACCGGACGCGGCAACGGCGGCCCCCAGTTCAACTGGCCCACCAGCAGCGCCTCCGCCAGTACCACCCCCAGCGCGAGCACCGCTCCCACCCCCGGCGTCACACCCCCCGGCACCGCACCCGCGCCGACCGCCACCACCGCCCCGACCAGGCCCACCGACCCCGGCAACGGCGCCGGCCCCGGCGGCCCCGGCAACGGCACCGGCGGCGAGCCCACACCGGGCCCCGCCCCCGCCAGCCCGCAGGCGCCCGCCCCGACGCCCACCCAGGACCAGCCGACCGCCACGCCCCGGCCCAGCCAGACGCACCAGCCGAAGCCCACGCCCCCGCCGTCCGCCACCGCACCGGCCACGGCGGCGGCAACGCAACCGGCGGCACAGTAGGACGGGCAGTAGGAGGGGCAGGACCCGGCAGGGGCGCGTACCGATCAGCGCGCGCCCCCTCGACGCCCCTACCAGCGCCTTACTTCGCGACCAACTCCCGCTCCAGCGGCGTCCGGAACCGCGGCGTCACCCGCACCTCCCCCAGCCAACCCGCCAACCGCGCCGCCTCCCCCGCGATCGCCGCCTCCGCCTCCGCCCCGACGTCCCCGAACAACCGCCACACCACCTCACCGTCGGCACGCTGCGCCCAGCCGCCGACCACCCGCCCGCACCACCACACCGTCGGACCGGCGTTGCCCGCCCGGTCGAACAGCGCCGGAACGTCCTCCGGCCCCAGGTACCAGTCCCGCCCGCGCCAGCCCATCACCGTCGGATCCAGCCCCGGCAGCAGCGCCGCCCACGGCTCCGGCCCGCCCACCGGCTCCGCGTCCCCCGGCAGGACCAGCGCGGGCACCCCGCCGGACAGCTCCACCGCCTCGGCGCCGACGTCCGCCAGCGCCCTGCGGGTGTCCCCGAGCGTCCAGCCCGTCCACCACTTCACGTCCTCGACCGTCGCCGGCCCGTACGCGGCCAGCCAGCGGCGCGCCACCTCCGCCTTCGCCTCCCGCACCGGCACGTCCGGCCACTGCGGCACCGGCGCCCACGGGTAGCTGCTGCTCAGCCACGACCCGCGCGGACGGCCGCGCCGCACATGCCCGTCCGCAGCCAGCAGCCGCAGCAGCCGGCTGCCGACGCTCTGCTTGGCCTCGTACGGCTTGCCCGCCGACATCAGCATCTGCTCGCGCAACTCCGGCACGTCCTCGCCGAGTTGCCGCGTCGTCGCCTCACCGCGGCGGGCCAGCGCGGCCAGCACCGCGCGCTCCGCCGCCGCCAGGCGCACCTCGTCCCAGCCCTCGGCGTGGTCCCGCAGGTGCTTCAGCAGCGTCGCCCGCTCCTTGACGGCGATCGCCCGCGCCGTCGACGAGCTCACGTACGGCGCGAACTCCTCCGTCACGGCGAATATCGTCCGCCGCATCGACAGCAGCCTCACCAGCGAGACGTCCTCGTAGAGCGCCCGCTCCACCTCGGCCGCCGACGGCTCCCGCAACCGCGCGCACGCCGACAGGTACACCGTCGCCGCGTCCGTCGCGTGCAGCCCGACGACCGCGTCGGCCGCCTCCTCCACCCACGCCACACGGGCGGAGGGTGCCAGCAGATGCCGCCACCCCACCCGGGCCCGCCGCTCGTCGTCCCCGATCACCGGCACACGCGTCGTCATGCCCGGACCGTACCGCCCCGCACTGACAACCCCCGGCGGAACACGACACGCCCCAGGTCAGACCACCGGCCGGAAGCCGTCCTCGACCTCCCAGCCCGCACCGAGTTCCCGGCGCAGCGCGTCCAGGGCCGCCCGGGCGCGGGTGTTGAACCGCGCCTTCTCCTCCTCCGACCACGGGGACGGGTCCGGCGGGTAGTCCCAGTCGATCGAGGACTGGTACCAGTCGGACAGCTCGCCCAGCTCCGCCGCGAGCGCCGCGCCAATCGGCAGACGGTCGAGCTCGACCGGGTACCCGTACGGGCTGTCGACGTCGTCGGGCCACAGCGGCACGTGGACGCCGGCCTCGAAGAAGAAGCGCAGGCGCACCACGGCCGGTGGCGTCACAGGTAGAGCCCGGTCGAACCCTCGGTGTCGCCGAAGCGCATCGCCGCGACGGCGTGCAGGTCGCGCTCGCGCAGCAGCACGTAGGTCGCGCCGCGGACCTCCACCTCCAGCTTGTCCTCCGGGTCGTACAGGACGCGGTCGCCCGGCTCCACCGCGCGCACGCTCTGACCCACCGCGACGGCCTCGGCCCAGGCGCACCGCTTCGACAGCTCCGCGGTGGCCGGGATGATGATCCCGCCGGTGGAGTGGCGCTCGCCCTCGCCGCTGTCCAGCTTCACCAGGACGCGGTCGTGCAGCATCCTGATCGGGAGCTTCTCGCCGAGGCGGTCGTGCCGGGGGGCGTCGGGGGCGGTCTTGGCGCTCGGTTCGTCGTTCGTACTCACGATCCCGAAGGTACCGCTCCCGGGCGGGCGGCGTGACGCTGGCCCGGCATGCGGAAGGCCGGGCATGCGGAAGGCCGGGCGCTCAGCCGCGCCCGGCCCGTCAACGAAACCCGTTCAGTCCTTGCGGCGCTTCCGCGTCGAGGCCAGCAGCAGCACCACGCCCACGCCGACCAGCGCGACCGGAACGATCCGCTCCTTGCGCGGCTGCCCCTTCTCGTCCACGAACTGGGCCTTCAGCTTCTCCACCGCGCCGTTGGCCGCCACGTACGCGCGGGCCGTCTTCTCCTCGACCGCGGCGACGGCCTTCGCCTTCACCTGGGCACCGATCGTCGTCGGGTGGACGCGCATGGCGAGCTCGTCGAGGGTCTCCGCCAGCTTGGTGCGGGTCCGGGCGATGTCCGCCTCGATCTGGGCGGTCGTCCTCGCCGACTTGTCCTGCGTGCTCGCCTCGCCCACTCGGGCCACCCCATTCACTTCACTGATGTTGTCCTGTGCGACTGACCCAGTCTGTCAGCTGCCGGGCAGCGCCGCGCGGCCCCACCCACCATCGGAGGTAAGTTTGCCGTGGTACGACCCCGTCCACGCAACAGGAGAGTCCGACCGTGAGTGAGCGTCTCCAGCCCGGCGACAAGGCCCCCGCCTTCACCCTTCCCGACGCCGACGGCAGGCAGGTCTCGCTGGCCGACCACCTCGGCCGCAAGGTGATCGTCTACTTCTACCCGGCCGCCCTCACCCCCGGCTGCACCAAGCAGGCCTGCGACTTCACCGACAACCTGGAGGCCTTCGCGGGCGCCGGCTACGACGTCATCGGCATCTCGCCGGACAAGCCGGAGAAGCTCGGCAAGTTCCGCGAGAAGGAGGACCTCAAGGTCACCCTGCTGTCCGACCCGGACAAGGAGGTGCTGACGGCGTACGGCGCCTTCGGCGAGAAGCAGAACTACGGCCGCACCTACATCGGCGTCATCCGCTCCACCGTCATCGTCGACGAGCAGGGCAAGGTCGAGCACGCCCTCTACAACGTCAAGGCGACCGGGCACGTCGCCAAGCTGCTGCGCGACCTCAAGGTCGAGGCCTAGGCACGAAGTAGGCGCCAGGCACACAAAAGGCGGTGGCGGCACACCCCCCGACCGGGTGCACCGCCACCGCCGTCCGTCACCCCGGCGGGCCGCTGTCGTCAGCAGGCGCCGAGGTCGCTCCAGACTCCCCACTGGCCGCTCGCCGTGGGGTCGTCACCCTTGGTCCACCACTTGTTCTGGTAGTAGTGGCCCTTCCACGACACCTTGGTGGTCGAGGCGTAGGTGGTGCCCGCGTCCCAGCTCGGCGCGCCGGTGCAGCCGGCCGAGGTCGGGGTGGCGGTGGGCGTCGCGGTCGCCGTCGGCGTGGCCGTGGCGGTGGGCGTCGCAGTAGCGGTCGGCGTCGCCGTGGCAGTGGGCGTG
The DNA here is from genome assembly GCF_040683475.1 of Kitasatospora sp. NPDC093558. NCBI lineage: Bacteria > Bacillati > Actinomycetota > Actinomycetes > Kitasatosporales > Streptomycetaceae > Kitasatospora > Kitasatospora sp. NPDC093558. Next base: position 22,056 of record NZ_JBFBDY010000012.1, read on the forward strand.
GCCGTTGCGGTCGGGGAAGCCGTTGCGGTCGGCGTCGGAGTCGGCATCTGGCCGGCCCCGTCCACCGCGCCCCGGGTCAGGTCACCCGTGATCCCGTACAGCGTCCCGCCCACGTTGACCGTCCAGTTCGACGGAGTCGACACCGGCAGGTAGTAGACGAAGTCCAGGTCCACCGACGCGCCCGGCGCCAGCGACTGCCAGCCGGGGAGCTTGACCGACACCCGGTTGTAGGTGCCCTTCAGGCCGCCGACGTTGCCCGGCCCCGGGTTGTCCTGCCGGATCACCTGGAGGCCGAAGCCGGACTGGTCCTTGGCGTTGCCCGGCGCCGAGTTGGAGTAGTCGAACTGGAACTCCGTGCCGCCCGGCAGGGTCACCGTCGAGTTGTTGAGGATGTGGATCTTCGGGTTGATCGGGTAGTTCGAGTCGCCCAGCGCGAAGTTGGTGAACGACACGTCGACCGGCAGGGTCTGCTGCGGCAGCGCGACCGTCGAACGCGTCGCGCCGTACGGCGTCGCCGCCTTGAACTTGTCGTACATCAGCGAGGTCAGCGTCGAACCGGGCACGTACTCGCCCTTGCCGCCGTTCGCCGCCGGGTCCCACTTGTAGTCGCCCGCGAGCTCCCAGATCATCGCGCCGCCGGCGCCCTGGTTGACGATGTAGTCCGCCTTCGCGCCCACCGACTGCTCGTCCTCGGTGGAGAGGAACACCTTCTTGGCGTCGTTCCACAGCCACGGCGCCACCAGGCTGTCGCTGTAGTTGCGGGCGTAGGTGCCCTGCAGCGCGGTGTCCGTCACGCCGTACTTCGCGAGGTAGTCGGGCAGGATGCCCTTCTCCAGGTTCTTCGCGTGCCACATCGGGTTCGACCCGGCCGGGGACTCCTTGCCCGCGTCGTCCTTGTCGTTCCAGATGTTGTCGATGCCGACCGCGCCGTCACCGCACGAGGTCAGGCCCGATCCGACCGGGCAGGTCGTCGCCGAGGCGCTGCCCCAGAGGCCGTTCGTGCCACCGGAGACGTTCTTGAACCCGCGCGTGTAGTACGGCAGGCCGACGTTGATCCGGCCGCCCGGCATCGCACCGCGGAAGTAGTGGTACGCCCAGTCCGCGTTCAGGTAGCCGATGCCGCCGTACTGCGAGGTGCCGTAGACGTTGGCCGCCGCCAGCTCGGCGTCCTTGCCGTCGTCGTAGAGCGAGGCGTTCGGGCCGACGTACTTGTTCCAGGCGCCGTGCAGGTCGTACGACATGATGTTGACGTAGTCCAGGTACTGCGTCACCTGGAACGTCTCCATGCCGCGCAGCAGGTAGCCGGACGACGGGGCCGCGACCGAGAGCAGGTAGTGCCTGCCGTCGGCGGCGCCGGCGCGGTCCAGGTTCTCGCGCAGCGCCTTCATCAGCGCCGCGTAACCCTTGGCCAGCGAACCGCGCTTGGCGTTCGCGAGCTGCCAGTCCAGCGGGTTGCCGGCGTCCTTCATCGAGGTCGGGTACTCGTAGTCGATGTCGACGCCGTTGAAGCCGTACTTGCGGATGAAGTCGACCGAGGACGCGGCGAAGGTGTCGATGCCGGCCTGGTTGACGCTGCCGTCCGGGTTGACCGTCAGCGAGTAGAAACCGCCGGTGTTGACCCGGGCGCCACTGTCGTCGAAGTAGCCGCCGGTCTCGGTCCAACCGCCCACCGAAATCAGGGTCTTGACGTTCGGGTACTGCTTCTTGAACTTCGTCAGCAGGTTGAAGTGCCCCTTGTAGGGCAGCGTCGGGTCCAGCTGCGCGGCCGGCACGCCCGGGAAGTCGATCCCGGTGGCCGGGTTGGTCGGGCCGTCCGTGCCGACGGAGAGCTTGTTGTCGCCGCCGACGTGCCCGAAGGCGTAGTTGAGGTGGGTGACCTTGTCCCACGGGACGTCGCTCACCAGGTACGGCTGATCGCCGTTCTTGCCGGTGCGCCAGCCCGTGAAGTACCCGATGATGCGGCGCTGGTGGTCCGCGCCCATCTTCTCGCGGCCACTGGTGTCGTAGACCGAGCAGTACGGGACGTCCACCCCGGACGTCCGGTACATGCCGTCGGGACGACAGGCGGAGTTGTCGACGGCCGCCGACGCCTGCGAGGGCGCCGCACCCAGCGTCGCCATCACCAGCCCGGCCAGCCCGGCCGCAGCCACCGAGGCAAAACCGGCCCGGGCGCTCGTGCGGCGGACGCCGGCGGTGGGACGCCGCTCCGCCGTGTTACGGATCAACACTCGGTCCTCCAGGAGAGAGTGTCGGCGCGTGCCTGTGGGGGAGCACGCACGTGGGGGATTCCAATTGGCGCCGAAGCTATGTGGTCTGTACCAGAGAGGTCAATAGGTCTGTACCAATTGGCAAACAACTCCCAAACATCCCGAAAGACCGTAACCAACCGGCGACTCGGTCGTTCGCATACCCGGGGGACGGGCGCACACCAGCCCGAAGGGGGAACACCATGACGATCAAGTACACCCGCGAGCTGCTCGCTTCGCTCGCCGCCGAGTCGAGCAGCGTGAACGAGATGATGCGCAAGCTCGGCGTGCCGATGGCGGGCGGCACGCACAGCCACCTGAGCAGGCGGCTCCGGCACTACGGCATCGACACCTCGCACTTCAACGAAGGCCGACCCGACAAGGGGCGCCGCCGGTACCCGCGCGAGGTCCTGGCCGAGGCCGCCGCGAACAGCGACAGCATCAACGGGATGATGGCGTACCTCGGCGTCACGCCGTACGACAGCCTCTACTCGTACATGAAGAAGCGCCTCGCCGAATTCGGCATCGACACCAGCCACTTCACCTTCCGGGGCGACGGCCGCAGCAGGGCGGAAGCCATCCCCAAGGACGCGTTGGCGCAGGCCGTGGCCGCCCACCGAAGCCACCGCGCCGTGATCCTGGCCCTCGGGATGATCGACTGCGGCAACTCGCGGACCTTGGTGCGGGAGGCCATCGACCGCCACCAGCTCGACACCAGCCACTTCACCGGGCAGGCGCACAACAAGGGGCAGAAGACCGGGCCGCGGCGCACGGCAGACGAGTTGCTGGTGCTGCGCCCGCCGGGAAGCCACCGCGTCCCGGGCGAGCGACTCCGTGCCATGCTCGTGCACATCGGGCACCCCGACGTCTGCGAACTGTGCGGTACTCCCCCGACCTGGCTCGGACGTCCGATGACCCTGGAGGTCGACCACGTCAACGGCGACTGGCTCGACAACCGGCGGGAGAACCTCCGACTCCTCTGCCCCAACTGCCACGCCACCACGCCGACTTACTGCGGCCGGAACATGAGGCGCCCGGAGCCCAGGACGGATGCCGCCGCCTAGCACGGCGACCACCTCGGGAAAACGACCACGACCAGAGCCACCAACCGGTACGCTTGTGCTGATGTGCGCCCGTACCCCAGTTGGCGAGAGGGGCATGCCTTAGGAGCATGTTGTCGTGGGTTCGAGTCCCACCGGGCGTACCGAGTGAAATGGCCCGTCGACCTTCGAATCGAAGGTCGACGGGCCATAGTCGTTCCTACGGCCGCTCAGCCGAGGAGGTCCTTCACCACCGGGGCGAGCGCCCGGAAGGCGTGGCCGCGGTGGCTGATGGCGTTCTTCTCCGCCGCCGTCAGCTCCGCGCAGGTGCGGGTTTCGCCGAGGGGCTGGAGGATCGGGTCGTAGCCGAAGCCGCCGTCGCCCGCGGGGGCGGTGCGGAGGGTGCCGAGGAGGCGGCCCTCGACGACGCGTTCGGTGCCGTCGGGGAGGGCGAGGGCGGCGGCGCAGGCGAAGTGGGCGCCGCGGTGAGGGGTGTCGATGTCGGAGAGCTGGGCGAGGAGCAGTTCCAGGTTGGCGCGGTCGTCGCCGTGCTTGCCGGCCCAGCGGGCGGAGAAGATGCCGGGGGCGCCGCCCAGGACATCGACGCACAGGCCGGAGTCGTCGGCGACGGCCGGGAGGCCGGTGGCGCGGGCGAGGGCGTGGGCCTTGAGGAGGGCGTTCTCGGCGAAGGTGACGCCGGTCTCGGGGACGTCCGGGATCTCGGGGTAGGCGTCGGCGCCGACGAGTTCGACGTCCAGGCCGGCCTCGCCGAGGATGGCGCGGAGTTCGGCGACCTTGTTCTGGTTTCGGGTGGCGAGGATCAATCGCTTGGACATATCGCCCACCCTATCGGGCACCGTCCGGCACCCTCCGGCACCGGCGGGCCGTCAGCCGGTGCAGACGGAGGTGAGGTTGCCGGCCGCGTCGGCGAGCGGCTTGAGGTCGGGCGCCTCCTTGCGGTCGGCGGCCTGCTGGACCTTGTCGGCCTGGGTGCGCAGGTCGTTGACGGCCTTGACGACGTCGGTGTTCTTGGAGTTCTTGCCGAGTTGGTCGAGGTCGGTGCGCAGCTTCTGGAGGGCCTTGGTCTGGGCGGCGCCGGAGTCGTTGCTGGTGCTGCCGTAGGCGCTGGTGACGTCGGCGATGTCGGTGGTGACGCGGGCGGCGGTGGTGCCGCAGTCGAGGGCCTTCTGGGCGGCGGAGCAACTGACCACGCTGAGCGGGAGGATGATGATCAGACCTGCCACGGCGAGGGCGGCGGGACGGGCGATGCTGGACGGCATCCGGTCCTCCTGGGGGCGCGGGGGCGCGGGTTCCGCAGGGGAGGACGTGCCGCGGCCGGGGCACGGTTCCCGCAACGGGGTGCTGCGGGAACCGTACGGGTTGGAGGCCGCGCGTGTACAGGCGGGCCGTCACCCCAACAGGCTCAGCCCTCCAGGGCCTTGCGCTGGATCTCGTCGAGTTCGGCGCAGCCGAGGGTGCCGAGGTCGAGGAGGCGGTCGAGGAGGGCGCGGTCGAAGGGGGCGCCTTCGGCGGTGCCCTGGACCTCGACGAAGCGGCCGTCGGAGGTGCAGACGATGTTCATGTCGGTTTCGGCGCGGACGTCTTCCTCGTACTGGAGGTCGAGCATGGGGGTGCCGTCGATGATGCCGACGCTGACGGCGCTGACGCCGCCGGTGATGGGCTGGCCCTTGGCGCGCAGGAGCTTGCGGTCGCGGGCCCAGGCGACGGCGTCGGCGAGGGCGATGTAGGCGCCGGTGATGGCGGCGGTGCGGGTGCCGCCGTCGGCCTGGAGGACGTCGCAGTCGAGGACGATGGTGTTCTCGGCGAGGGCGCGGTGGTCGACGACGGCGCGCAGGGAGCGGCCGATGAGGCGGCTGATCTCGTGGGTGCGGCCGCCGATGCGGCCCTTGACGGCTTCGCGGTCGCCGCGGGTGTTGGTGGCGCGGGGGAGCATGGAGTACTCGGCGGTGACCCAGCCTTCGCCGCTGCCCTTGCGCCAGCGCGGGACGCCTTCGGTGACGCTGGCGGTGCACAGCACCTTGGTGTCGCCGTAGGAGATGAGGACGGAGCCTTCGGCGTGCTTGCTCCAGCCCCGTTCGATGGTGATGGGGCGGAGCTGGTCGGGGGTGCGGCCGTCGATGCGTGACATAGGCACCGAGCGTAGTCGCTCGGGCGGGGTGTTCCGGTTGTGTCTCGGGCGGGGTGTTCCGGTTGTGCGTCGGCCCGCCGCACTCGCGACGAGGGGCGGGCCGGGCGATGGTGAGCCTGGGTGGCTCAGCTCACATCATGTCCTCGATGTCGGCGGCGATCGGGTCGGCGTCGGTGCCGATGACGACCTGGATCGCGGTGCCCATCTTGACGACGCCGTGGGCGCCGGCGGCCTTCAGGGCGGCCTCGTCGACCAGGGAGGCGTCCTTGACCTCGGTGCGCAGGCGGGTGATGCAGCCCTCGACCTCTTCGATGTTGTCGATGCCGCCCAGACCGGCGACGATCTTCTCAGCCTTGCTGGCCATCTGATTTCTCCCTTTGTCTCGGCCCGCCGGCTGCTCTGCCGGGCGCCGTCCTGCGCTGTGCTGGTACCACCCGGCCGGGGCCGGTGAGGTCGCTGCCGGGGGCTGACGCGGGTTCAGCGGTGGTCGTGCTGCTGGGCAGCGCGACAAGCATCACCCGGGTCGGTCCGGTCTGCCACGTTAGTCCACTTTTGGCCCAGTCCGGCGCGCACCGTCGCGGATGCCCGCCCGAGGATGACGATCAGCGGGGTTCCCGTCCCGGCGTGCGGCCTGCGTCCTTCAGTGGTCTACACCAATAAGTGGTCTACACCAATTATATGTGTACTCCGATGAACGCAGGAAGGACCCCGGGGGTTCCAGGGCCCGCCCGAGGCTCCCGCCGGGGGTCGGCGGTCGGCAACTGCTCCCGGAGGGCGAAGCATGAGTTCGGCAGGCGCCACGGCCCCGCAGACCGTGTGGTGGCACACCTTCTACGGCGGCCTCCAGAAGATGGGCCGCTCCCTCCAGCTCCCGGTGGCGGTGCTCCCGGCGGCGGGCATCCTCAACCGGCTCGGGCAGCCCGACGTCTTCGGCAAGGACGGACTCGGCTGGACGGACGTCGCCAAGGTGTTCGCCGCGGCCGGCGGCGCGCTGCTGGACTCCGCGCTCGGCCTGCCGCTGCTGTTCTGCATCGGCGTCGCGATCGGCATGGCGAAGAAGGCGGACGGGTCGACGGCGCTCGCGGCGGTGGTGGGCTTCCTCGTCTACTACAAGGTGCTGCAGGCCTTCCCCGAGCACTGCAAGCCGCCGACGGTGCTGGTCAGCGACCAGTGCGTGGACTACGGGTCGGCGAAGGCGGCGAAGGCGACGTTCCAGAACCCGGGGGTACTGGGCGGCATCCTGATCGGCCTGATGTCGGCCTGGCTCTGGGTCCGGTTCCACCGCACGAAGCTGGTCGACTGGCTGGGCTTCTTCAACGGCCGCCGCCTGGTGCCGATGATCACGGCGCTGGTCGGCATGCTCACCGCGGCCCTCGCGCTGTGGGTGTGGCCGCCGATCGGCCGTGGGCTCAACGATTTCAGCCAGAACCTGGCCGACCTCGGCGCGGGCGGTGCCGGCATCTTCGGCGTGTTCAACCGCGCGCTGCTGCTGATCGGCATGCACCAGCTGCTGAACACCTTCGTCTGGTTCCAGTTCGGCGAGTTCACCAAGCCGGACGGCACGATCGTGCACGGCGACATTCCGCGCTTCCTGGCCGGCGACCCGACGGCCGGGCAATTCCAGTCCGGCTTCTTCCCGATCATGATGTTCGCACTGCCCGCCGCCGCGCTCGCGATCGCGCACTCGGCCAAGCCGCACCGGCGCAGGGAAATCTACGGACTGATGCTCTCGGTGGGCCTGACCTCCTTCGTCACCGGCGTCACCGAGCCGATCGAGTACTCCTTCGCCTACATCGCCCCGGCCCTGTACGGCGTGCACGCGCTGCTGACCGGCGCGTCGATGGCCGTCACCTGGGGGCTCGGGGTGCACGACGGCTTCAGCTTCTCGGCCGGCCTGATCGACTACGTCATCAACTGGGGGCTGGCCAGGAAACCGTGGCTGATCATCGTCATCGGGCTCTGTTTCGCCGCGGTGTACTACGCGCTCTTCCGTTTCATCATCGTCAGGTTCGACCTGAAAACACCGGGACGCGAGGACGAGGCCGAAGTCGAGGACGTCACGAAAGCCTGAACCGGGCAGCCCCCGGACACCACCCGGGATCACCCGCAATGGCCTCCGGACCCGTCGGTCCGGAGGCCTTCGGCATATCGGGGAAAGGACCAAATACCCGGACGGCAAAACAATTCCGATACCCGCTCCGGACGTTCCGGCGGGACGGGCCGGCCACCTGCGCCCCCGACCGGCGTGACGGACGTCGCAGCACACCCGTACGGAGCTCCGGTGGCCGTTCGTTCACTCTCCGGCTCCGGGTCGCCACCGGTCCGGCACCGAACCGACACCGGAGCGGCCGCCGGCCCCGTCCCGACCGGGCCGGGGCTTTTTGTTGCGCAATTAGCCAAAATCCCGCCTCCGGCGGGTAATCATGATCGACGTTCCGAAAGTAGGTTTCGATTTCATAGCGCTTCCCGGCGGCACCGCTTTCCGGGGTTCCACCACTTCCCCACCCGTGCTACAAAACTGGTCTACACCACACGTGGTGTAGACCAGTTCGCGGTTCGGCCCCCCTGTGCACCGTCCCCCCGACCGACCCGCCATGCCGTTAGGAACCCACCCCCATGAGTCAGTCTGCGCAGGCACCGGCGCCCGCCACGGCTCCGGCCACGCCAAGCCCCGCCAAGAAGTTCGGCCAGAACCTCCTCCAGGGTCTGCAGAAGATCGGCCGCAGCCTCCAGCTGCCGGTCGCCGTCCTCCCGGCCGCAGGCATCCTGCTCCGGCTCGGCCAGGACGACGTCTTCGGCAAGGACGGACTCGGCTGGGGGAAGGTCGCCCAGGTCTTCGCCACCGCCGGTGACGCCGTGTTCGCCAACCTGCCGCTGCTCTTCTGCGTCGGCGTGGCCATCGGCTTCGCCAAGAAGGCGGACGGTTCCACCGCGCTGGCCGCCCTCGTCGGCTACCTGGTCTTCCACAACGTGCTCACCGTGTTCCCGGTGGACGGCAGCGTCACCGACGCCCTGCCGGCCGGCAAGCCGCAGAACCCGGGCGTGTTCGGCGGCATCGTGGTCGGCCTGCTGAGCGCCGTGATCTGGCAGAAGTACCACCGCACCAAGCTCGTCGACTGGCTCGGCTTCTTCAACGGCCGCCGCCTGGTCCCGATCGTCATGGCCTTCGTCGGCACCCTGCTCGGCGTCTTCATGGGCCTCGTCTGGGGGCCGATCGGCACCGGCCTGACCCACGCGAGCGACTGGCTGACCGGACTCGGCTCCGGTGGCGCCGCCATCTACGGTGTCGCCAACCGCGCGCTGATCCCCGTCGGCATGCACCAGTTCCTGAACACCTTCTTCCAGCAGCAGGTCGGCAGCTTCACCGACGCCACCGGCCACACCTGGACCGGCGACATCCCGCGCTTCTTCCACGGCGACCCGACCGCCGGCCAGTTCATGTCCGGCTTCTTCCCGATCATGATGTTCGGCCTCCCGGCCGCCGCCCTCGCGATCGCCCACGCCGCCCGTCCGGAGCGCCGCAAGGCCGTCATCGGCATGATGGTCTCGGTCGCGCTGACCAGCTTCGTCACCGGCGTCACCGAGCCGATCGAGTTCTCGTTCATGTTCATCGCGCCGGTGCTCTACCTGATCCACGCGCTGCTCACCGGTCTCGCGATGGCCGTCACCTGGGGCCTCGGCGTGCACGACGGCTTCGGCTTCTCGGCCGGCCTGATCGACTACCTGCTCAACTGGAACCTGGCCACCAAGCCCTGGATGATCATCCCGATCGGCCTGGTCTTCGCCGCGCTGTACTACTTCCTCTTCCGCTTCGCGATCACCAAGTTCAACATCAAGACCCCCGGTCGCGAGGACGACGACGAGATCGAGGACGTCACCAAGGCCTGACGCCCCGGCCGTCCCGCACCGACGACCCCGCCCCGCCGCACCTCCTCGGAGCGGCGGGGCGGGGTCGTTCGCGTTGCGGTGTCGCGCCCGGTCAGATCTCGTAGACGGCGCCCGGGCGGGCGAGGTCGACGGGGCCGGGGTAAGCGGCGGCGGCGTCGCGGCGGTTGTGCTCGGCGTCGGTCCACGGGGGGATGTGGGTGAGGACGAGGCGGCGGGCACGGGCGGCGGCGGCGTGTTCGCCGGCCTCGCGGCCGTTGAGGTGGACGTCGCGGTAGGTGTCGCGGCCGTCGACGTAGGCGGCCTCGCAGAGGAAGAGGTCGGTGTCCCGGGCGAGTTCGACGAGGTCGGCGCTCTCGCCGGTGTCGCCGGAGTAGACCAGCGACCGGCCGCCGTGCTCGAGCCGGAAGGCGAACGCGTCCACCGGGTGGGCGACCTGGGCGACCCCGATCCGGAACGGGCCGAGGTCGAAGGCCCCCGGGGTGAGGGTGCGGAAGTCGAAGACCTCCTTCATCCCCGGGTTCTCCGGCATGTCGTAGGCGCGGGCGAGCCGCTCGGCGGTGCCGGCCGGGCCGTAGACGGGCATCGGGTCGGGGCAGCCCTCGGCGCGGTAGTTGCGGGCGACCCAGTAGGCGCACAGGTCGACGCAGTGGTCCGCGTGCAGGTGGCTCAGCAGGACGGCGTCGACGTCGTACAGACTCGTGTACTTCTGCAGGGCTCCGAGCGCGCCGTTGCCGAGGTCGAGCACGACCTTGAAGCCGTCGGCCTCGACGAGGTAGCTGGAGCACGCGGAGTCGGCGGACGGGAAGCTCCCCGAGCACCCCACCACGGTCAGTTTCATCCGAGCCCCTCCGCCCCGACACGTCCTGGCTGCTGCTGGAAAAAGGCAGGGCAGACCGGTGAACCGGTCGGTAGCACTGCGTTCGCGTTGTCGAGAGTAAGGGCGGAGCGGCACTTTGCCCCCGTCCCCGTGCCGGGCTGTGGCTGGAATCACCAGAACGCCGGGGCACGGGGAAGGGGCCGCGGACGGGCTCCGGATCGGGTCCGGATCAGCGGTGGCCGGGGCGCTTGCGGGCCCAGGCGCGGATGGTCTCGGGGTACCAGCGGGGGTGGCCGCTGCCGTCGATGACGTCGGGCTCGGGCAGCAACCCGTGGCGGCGGTAGCTGCGGACGGTCTCGGGCTGGACCTTGATGTGGCGCGCGACCTCCGCGTACGACCACAGCTCGTCACTCATGCGCCCGCCTCGCTCCGCTCGGCAGGGGCATTCGCCCATACGCACCTTTCGATGATTCGCTCGCTGCGCTCACTCATGAATGGCACCTCCGGGTGGGGCGGGGGCGGACGTTCGTGAGGGCAGCCTGCCAATCCTCGCCCGGCGGCCCGGCACAGATCGGGCGCGGTGGTCGATCCGTGACGAACCGGGAGCAACGCACGGACAAATACTCAACTGTCACAGCGCTCACAGTGGTGGGGTTCACCACGGGCCCGGTACGGTTCGCCGCATGAACGGCACGAACGGCATGAGCGGCATGACTGGCATCTGGGTGGTCCTGGCGGTCGCGGGCGTCGTCGTCCTCGCGGCCGTCGTGTCGGCGCTGGTCAAGCGCTCCCGGCCGGCGTCCCGTCCCGCGACGCGTCCGGCCCCGCGCCCCGCCGGTCCGACCGGGCCCCGGCCGCGCCCGGCGGGCACCGGCCGTCCCGGGCCCGCGCCGCAGGAGATCTGGTGGGCCGAGGTGCCGTTCGAGGACGGCCCGGGCTCGAAGGACCGCCCCTGCCTGGTGCTGCGGGTGGACGGCCGGACGGCCACCGTCGCGAAGATCACCAGCAAGCACCACGCCGAACGCCCGGGCGTGCTGCCGCTGCCGCCCGGTTCGGTGGGCGACAGCCAGGGCAGGACCAGCTGGCTGGAGACCGACGAGCTGCGCCACGTGCCGCTGTCGGCCTTCCGCCGCCGGGCCGGCACGGTGGACCGTCAGGTCTGGGCCCGCGCCCGGCGGGCCCTCCAGAGCAACTGAGCGGGCAACCGAGCGATCAACCGAGCGCGGACTACGCCCAGAGCTGGCCCTGCAGCGCCTCGACGGCCGCCTCGGTGGACTCGGCGGTGTAGATGCCGGTGGACAGGTACTTCCAGCCGCCGTCCGCGACGACGAAGACGATGTCCGCCCGCTCCCCCGCCGCCGCGGCCTTGCGGCCGACGCCGATCGCGGCGTGCAGGATGGCGCCGGTGGAGACGCCCGCGAAGATGCCCTCCTGCTGGAGGAGTTCGCGGGTGCGCCGGACGGCGTCGGCGGAGCCGACCGAGAAGCGGGTGGTGAGCACCTCGGCGTCGTACAGCTCGGGGACGAAGCCCTCGTCGAGGTTGCGCAGCCCGTACACGAGGTCGTCGTAGCGCGGTTCGGCGGCGACGATCCGCACGCCGGGGACCTTCTCGCGCAGGTAGCGGCCGACGCCCATGAGGGTGCCGGTGGTGCCGAGGCCGGCCACGAAGTGGGTGACGGTCGGCAGGTCGGCGAGGATCTCGGGGCCGGTGCCGGCGTAGTGGGCGCCGGCGTTGTCGGGGTTGCCGTACTGGTAGAGCATCACCCAGTCGGGGTGCTCGGCGGCGATCTCCTTGGCCATCCGGACGGCGGTGTTGGAGCCGCCCGCGGCCGGGGAGGAGATGATCTCGGCGCCCCACATGCGCAGCAGTTCGCGCCGTTCCTCGCTGGTGTTCTCCGGCATGACGCAGACCATCCGGTAGCCCTTGAGCTTGGCGGCCATGGCGAGCGAGATGCCGGTGTTGCCGCTGGTGGGTTCGAGGATGGTGCAGCCGGGGGTGAGCCGGCCGTCGGCCTCGGCGCGCTCGATCATGTGCAGCGCCGGGCGGTCCTTGATGGAGCCGGTGGGGTTGCGGTCCTCCAGCTTGGCCCAGAGGGTGACGAGGCCCTCGGCGTTGCCGGGGACGGCGGCGGACAGCCGGGGCAGGCGGACCAGCGGGGTGTTGCCGACGGCTTCGAGCGGACTGTCGTAACGCAAGGGAGGCCTCCGGCCACGGCGGTGAGGGTCGGGAAGGACGCCCTCCCGGTCGCCTGCGCGGACGGCCGGGAGGGCGGGGGATCAGCGGGCGCCGCCGGCCACGGCGGGCAGGATGGTGACGCTGTCGCCGTCGGCGAGGGCGGTGGAGATGCCCTCCAGGAAGCGGACGTCCTCGTCGTTCAGGTAGACGTTGACGAAGCGGCGCAGCTCGCCGCCGTCCACCAGGCGGGCGGCGATGCCCGGGTGGCGGGCGTCGAGGTCGGTGAAGAGCTCACCGAGGTTGCTGCCGGTGCCCTCGACGGCCTTGGCGCCGTCGGTGTAGGTGCGGAGGATGGTCGGGATGCGGACCTCGATGGCCATGGGTGCGCTCCTGTGCGAGTCGTGAGGTGGGTGGCCGCAGCGGGCGCGGCGGGGTGGAGGGTCCGGGGCACGGCGCGGCCTGCGGCTGCGGGCCCGGTGGGGCGTGGGCGGCTCAGCGCGAGCGCGCGGGCGTGCCGGGACAGATCGCACTGGCGAGCCGGCACAGGTCGATGTGCAGGCGCGCCACGAGGCGGGTGCCCGGGGCCTGGGTGCTCACATCGACGGAACGCATGGGCTCATCGTATAGATTCCCGGCCCCGCTCCGACACGTCCGTCTCGGGATCCGGATGTTTTCGTTCTTCCTGGTGAGACCGGCCGGGGATGACGGCGGCCCGCCGCCCGTCCGGTGACAGTCGGCGGGCCGTGCCCGGGCGGGTGCGGGTCAGGCCGAGTGGGCCTCGACGACCTGGACGTCTTCCTCCGTGATCTCGCCGTCCACGATGCGGAACGAGCGGAACTGGTACGGGTCGTCGGGGCCGTTGCCCTCGGCGGTGGAGACCAGGACGTAGTGGGCGAAGGGCTCGGAGGCGTAGCTGACGTCGGTGCGGGACGGGTAGGCCTCGGTCGCGGTGTGCGAGTGGTAGACGATCACGGGCTCCTCGTCGCGGTCGTCCATCTCGCGGTAGAGCTTGAGCAGGTCGCCCGAGTCGAACTCGTAGAAGGTGGGCGAGCGGGCGGCGTTGAGCATCGGGACGAACCGCTCCGGGCGGCCGCTGCCGGCCGGTCCCGCGACCACGCCGCAGGCCTCGTCCGGGTGGTCGGCGCGGGCGTGGGCGACGATCCGGTCGCGCAGTTCTCGGGTGATGGTCAGCATGCGGTCAGGATAGCCACGCCCCGGCAGGTGCCTGCCGGGGCGTCCGGGGAGCGGTCGGCCCGGTTCCGTCGGCGGTCGGCGCGTCTCGTCGGCGCGTCTCGTCGGCGGCGGTCGGCGCGTCTCGTCAGTGCGTCTCGTCGGCGGCGGCCGGGACGTGCAGGTGGTCGTGCGCGACGCCGTGGACGGCTTCGGGGCGGCGGGCCTTGAGCACCTGGTAGCCGACCACGAGCACGACGGCCCAGGCCGGGAAGACGTAGAGCGAGATCCGGTTGTCCTCGTCGAAGCCGATCAGGATGACGACGAGGACGAGGAAGCCGAGCGCGGCCCAGCTGACCCACGCGCCGCCGGGTGCCTTGAAGGTGGGGGCCGGGAGGTGGCCGGCCTGCCAGGCCTTGCGGTAGCGGATCTGGGCGATCAGGATCATCGCCCAGGTCCACAGGCCGCAGACCGTGGCGACGGAGGTGATGTACTCGAACGCCCGTGCCGGGACGAGGTAGTTGAGCACCACGCCGGCGCCCATCAGGATGCAGGAGAGGGTGATCGCGAAGGCGGGAGTGCGGCGGGAGTTGAGCTTGGTGAGCTGCCCGGGGGCCTGTCCGCGCAGCGCGAGGTCGCGCAGCATGCGGCCGGTGGAGTACATGCCGGAGTTGCAGGAGGACAGTGCGGCGGTGAGCACGACGAAGTTGATGACGCCGGCCGCGGCGGGGATGCCGATCTTGCCGAAGGCGGCGACGAACGGGCTGACGCCGGGCTGGAATTCGGTCCACGGCACGAGGGAGAGGATGACCACCAGGGCGCCGATGTAGAACAGCGCGATGCGCCAGGGCAGGGTGTTGATGGCGCGCGGCAGGGTCTTCTCGGGGTTCTCGCTCTCGCCCGCGGTGACGCCGACGAGTTCGACGCCCAGGTAGGCGAACATGACGATCTGCAGGGTCATCACGGTGGCGCCGATGCCCTTGGGGAAGAAGCCGCCGTCGTGCCACAGGTGGGTGATCGACGCGGTGTCACCGGCCTTGCTGAAGCCGAGGGTGAGCACGCCGATGCCGATGAGGATCATGCCGATGATGGCGGTGACCTTGACCATCGAGAACCAGAACTCGATCTCGCCGAAGAGCTTCACCGAGATCAGGTTGGCCGCGTAGAGGACGACGAGGAAGGACAGCGCGCTGACCCACTGCGGGAAGCCGGGGGCCCAGAACTTCACGTACACGGCGGCGGCGGTGGTCTCCGCCATGCCGGTGACGACCCAGAACAGCCAGTACGTCCAGCCGGTCACGTAGCCGGCGAAGGGGCCGAGGAACTCGCGCGCGTACTCGGCGAAGCTGCCGGAGACCGGGCGGTAGGTGAGCAGTTCGCCGAGGGCCCGCATGATCGCGAAGATCACCACGCCGGCGACGGCGTAGGAGAGGATCAGGCTCGGGCCGGACTTGGAGATCGCCGTCCCGGCGCCGAGGAACAGGCCGGTGCCGATGGCGCCGCCGATCGCGATCATCTGGATCTGGCGACCACCGAGCCCCCGCTCGTAACCCTCCTCGTCCGGTGTGGCGTCGACCACTTGGTCGTACTGCTGCTCGGCCATTGGTGCACCGTCCTGGGTGGGTCTCGTGGGGTGGAGAAGTCGTACCACGCAGGGTTCGGATAGCGGTGTCCATCTGAGCGTTATTTGAGCATGGCCTGGTATGGTTCGCCCGATTTGCATGGGAATGCCCCGGCCGATCGTCCACATACTGGACAAATCAACCGGGGCACTGCCCTGATCAGGCACGATCGACCGCAGGCGGACGACCGGGGCGACGCAAGGCGCTCAGCGAAGCGAGGCACTCAGGGGCGCAAGGCGCTCAGCGAAGCGAGGCACTCAGGGGCGCAAGGCGCTCAGCGGCGCAGGGCGCTCAGTCCGCGATCGCCTCCAGCAGCGACTCCTGGAGCGCGCCCAGCCACAGGTACGCCATGACCAGCGGCTTGCGCTCGTCGCCGTCCGGCAGCTCGTAGAGGCCCTGCTCGTCCTCCTCGGTGACTTCGAGGCGGGCGCCCAGCGTGAGCCGCAGGTCGTTGAGGGCGCCGAGCCAGCGCAGGCAGTCCGGGGCGGGCAGCTTGAGCACGCCGTCGCCGCCGAGGCCGTCCAGCGACCGGACGACGAGCAGCGCGTCATCGCGCTTGCGGGCCCGCAGGTCGAGCTCGGTGTAGCGCCGGAACTCCGCGGCGGCAGCCTGCGCCTCCGAGTCGGCCGGCTTGTCCGGGTCCCCGTAGGCGTCCGGGAAGAGCCGGGCCAGCGCCGGGTCGGCGGGGGCCTCGGTCGGCCCCTCGGCGAACAGCGCCGCCAGCGGGTCGGCACTCTCCCCGCCCGGGCCGGGTCCGATCAGTTCCAGCATCTGCACTTCCAGCGAGCGCAGGATGGAGGCCTCCACCTCGTCCAGCGCGATCGCCGCGCTCCCGCCACCGGTGCCCTCGAACAACCCAGCCATCTGTATCGGTCAGCCCGTCTTCGTCGTCAGTCGTCGTTCGCCCGTGGGGATCCCCGGTGGGGCCCGGACGTCAGTCGTGCTGCAGCGTGGCCCAGAGGCCGTAGCCGTGCATCGCCTGGACGTCGCGCTCCATCTCCTCGCGGGACCCGCTGGAGACCACCGCCCGGCCCTTGGTGTGCACGTCCATCATCAGCTTGCGGGCCTTGTCCTTCGGGTACCCGAAGTAGGCCTGGAAAACGTACTGGACGTAGCTCATCAGGTTGACCGGGTCGTTGTGCACGATGGTCACCCAGGGGGTGTCGGGCTCCGTCACCGGCAGTCCTTCGACCTCCGGGCGCTCGATCTCCACGGGCGCGACACTCACCGCCGGCTCCTCCTCGCTGCGCTCTTCCCGCGCTCGTCGTCCACGCGCTTCCAGTGCCCATGCTGCCATCCGGGGGACCCCCGGGCGATTTCGCCCCGGCCCGGTCACGAGAAATCGTCAATCTGACGCTAAGTGGTAGTAGCATCATCGTCATGGACGCCACTTCAGTGCGCGCGGCCGGTTCGACCGCGCTGCTCACCGACCGCTACGAGCTCACCATGCTGCAGGCCGCCCTGCGCAGCGGGGCCGCGCACCGCCGCTCCGTCTTCGAGGTGTTCACCCGGCGGCTGCCGAACGGGCGGCGCTACGGGGTGATGGCCGGTACCGGACGGGTGCTCGACGCGGTCGAGGACTTCCGCTTCGCGCCCGCCCAGCTGGACTGGCTCGCCGGCCAGGGCGTGGTCGACGACGAGACCCTCCGTTACCTCGCCGACTACCGCTTCACCGGCGACATCCACGGCTACCCGGAGGGCGAGGTCTACTTCCCCGGCTCGCCGCTGCTCACCGTCACCGGCACCTTCGCCGAGGCGGTCATCCTGGAGACCGTCATCCTCTCGATCCTCAACTACGACTCCGCGATCGCCGCCGCCGCCTCCCGGATGACCGCCGCCGCCGGCGGCCGCCCGGTCATCGAGATGGGCGCCCGCCGGGCCCACGAGCGGGCCGCCGTCTCCGCCGCCCGGGCCGCCTACGTGGCCGGGTTCGCCGCCACCTCGGACCTGGAGGCCGGCTTCACCCACGGCATCCCCACCACCGGCACCGCCGCGCACGCCTTCACCCTCGTCCACGACAGCGAACGCGACGCCTTCCAGGCCCAGATCGCCTCCATGGGCAAGGGCACCACGCTGCTGGTCGACACCTACGACCTGCGCGAGGCCGTGCGCACCGCCGTCGAGGTGGCCGGGCCCGAGCTCGGCGCCGTCCGGATCGACTCCGGCGACCTCACGCTGCTCGCCCACCGCGTCCGCCGCCAGCTCGACGAGCTCGGCGCCGAGAACACCCGGATCATCGTCACCTCCGACCTCGACGAGTACGCGATCGCCGCGCTCGCCGCCGCCCCCGTCGACGGGTACGGCGTCGGCACCAGCCTCGTCACCGGCAGCGGCCACCCGACCTGCGCCATGGTCTACAAGCTGGTCGCCCGCGCCGAGACCCCGGACGGGCCGCTGGTGCCGGTCGCCAAGCGCGCGGCCGGCGGCAAGACCAGCATCGGCGGGCGCAAGTGGGCCGCCCGCCGGCCCGACGCGGACGGCGTCGCCGAGGCCGAGGTGATCGGCACCGGGCCCGTACCGGCCGACCTGGAGCCGCACCTGATGCAGGTCCCGCTCGTCCTGGCCGGCGAGACCGTCGGCCGCGAGCCGCTGGAGGCCGCCCGCGAGCGGCACGTCCGGGCCCGCGCCGCGCTGCCGCTGTCGGCCACTCAGCTCTCCAAGGGCGACCCGGTCCTGCCGACCGAACTGCTCCTCTGAGCCCCGGGCGCCGGGCGCCGGAGGGCACCACGGGCCTTCCGCCTCCGCGCGCCACTCCCTAGAGTCAGCCGTAGAGTTCCCATGGAGTCCCCGGGAACACCCCGCGTACGCCGTGACGGCCGGTCGAGCCGGGCGGCGAGGCGTACGCCCCGCGAACGATCCGCGCGCGCTCACCCGCCCGCGGGCCGGGCGCTCCCGGGGACCCCCACCACCGGGGCACCGCTTCGACCGGACGCCCCCCACATTCCGAGGATGCGAGCCATGCACCGGGCACTGATCGTCGTCGACGTGCAGAACGACTTCTGCGAGGGCGGCAGCCTGGCCGTCGCCGGCGGCGCCGAGGTGGCCGCCGCCATCACCGACCTGATCGCCGAGTCCACCCCCGGCTACCACCACATCCTCGCCACCCGCGACCACCACATCGACCCGGGCGCGCACTTCTCCGCCGAGCCGGACTACGTCACCAGCTGGCCCGCGCACTGCGTGGCCGGCACCGAGGGCGTGGGCTTCCACCCCAACTTCGCGCCCGCCGTCATCTCCGGCGCGGTCGAGGCGGTCTTCGACAAGGGCGCCCGCTCGGCCGCGTACAGCGGCTTCGAGGGGCTGGACGAGAACGGACGCGGTCCGGTCGAGTGGCTGCGCGAACGCCAGGTCGACGAGGTCGACGTGGTCGGCATCGCCACCGACCACTGCGTCCGGGCCACCGCGCTTGACGCGGCCAGGGCCGGGTTCACCACCCGCGTCCTGCTGGACCTCACCGCCGGGGTGGCGGCGCAGACCACCGCCGCCGCGCTGGAGGAGCTCCGGGCGGCCGGGGTCGAGCTGGTCGGCACTCCGGTCGTGCGCTGACGCGTCCCGGCTGACCGGTTCTAGGCGAGGAGCAGTTCCACGACGTCCGTCCCGCCCTCCCGGAAGGCCTCGCGCAGTTCGCCGCCGACCGCCTCCGGGTCGGCGGCCAGGCGCGCCCCGCTGACGTAGACCACCCGGATCCCCAGGTACTCCATCCGGTGCTGGCCCCCGCGCACCCACGCGGCCTCGCCCTCGCTCACGCAGCGCAGGTCCGAGTCCACCTCCACCGCGACGCCGCGCTCCGGCCAGTACAGGTCCGGGACGGCGATGTACGTGCCGCCGCGCATCCGCAGCTCCGGGCCGGCCAGCGGGACGGGCAGCAGCCACTCGTCCACCAGCGCGCCGAGCCGGTCCAGCACCGACTCCCGCTCGGCGGCCAGCAGTTCGTCCAGCGCGGCCCGCACCCGCGGCTCGGCGGTCAGCCCGGACTCGGCCAGCTCGGCCGCCAACTCCCGCACCGTGCACCGGCCCTCGGGCCGCGTGACGGCCTCCCGCAGCACCGCGCGGACCGGCGCCGGGGCCATCCCGCCCGCCGTCCACTCGCAGAGCGCGTCGGCCACCGCCCTGGCCACCGGCGCACAGGCCAGGCCGTGCACCGAGCGGGCCACCAACTCCCGTTCGGTGCGCAGGATCCGCACCTCCCCGACGTCCTTCAGGCGGCGCTGACGGGGCACCAGGACGTCCACCCCGGTGACGGCCGGCAGCCTCGGCACGGCGGCGAAGCCGTACAGCGCAAGCGCGGCCGTGCCCGTGATCACCGCTCCCTCGCGGCGGCCCTCCTCCCGGCCGTTCTGCGCCGCGTACAGCAGCGCGGCCCACATCCGCTGCTCCGGCGTGGGCTCCTCAACCTGGAGCAGGTACACGCGAGGCAGGACGCGCCGCCAGGGGCCGCCCCGGCGGCAGTGCTCGGTGATGACGCGGGCCGGCACGCCCCGGGCGCGCAGCTGGCTCGCGGTGACGACGTTCTGCTGACGCTTCGCCAGCTCCTCCAGGGACGGCGGCGGCGAGGGGATGCGGTAGGTCATGCCGACACCATCCCCAACCGCCCGGACCTGCGAGCCGCTGCCTGACGCACTGTTACGCAACCGTCGCGAAACCGGGACCAGCCCGCACTAAAGTCCCCATACCCTCACTCTTTCGGAGTAATGGATGCCAATATGCTTGTCCTATCTGATCGAAAACGATCAGCTACCAGGACGTCTGACCGAGGGTGACCAAAGGCATACGCCGAGACACCCTCCAGGCGTCACTCGCGCCCGCCGGATTGCCTAGGCTTACGTCATGTCACGTGACGAGACCGCAGGCCTCCGCGCGGCCCAACTCCGCCTCGGCCGCCTGCCCGGATACGTCCGCCGCCCGGACCCGGCCCGCCGCAGCGGCGAACAGGGCCATACGTACAAGAAGGGGTGGGAGGTCCGCTTCACCGCCCGCAGCGAAGCCGAGATAGCGGAGATCCGCGACCTCGTGGTCGCCGCCGGCTTCGCCCCCGCCAGACCCTTCTTCAAGGGCCACCAGCTCATCCAGCCCGTCTACGGCATGGCCGCCGTCCAGGCCTATCTGGCGGCGAGACAGGCGGCCGAGGAACACGCCGCGCGCACCGCCCTCGGCCGCCGACGGCGCGTCACGAACGCGCGCCCGCCCCGCTCCTGCGAGGAAGGCGCGGGATCCACGGCCGCCGTGAACGCCGCCGCGAGCGCCGCCGGAGCCGCCGCGGCCGCCGCCGCGCAGCTCGCCCGCCGGCGGGCCATCGAGACCTTCCCAGCCCAGACCGAACGCAGGACCGCCGCGGACGACCGGATCTCCCCCGCGGAGGCCCGCCCGCACCACTGACGGACCGTCAATCCCCCCACGCCCCGGACAGCGCGCCCCCGGGGCGTGGCCGCACCGGACCGCGGGC
>NZ_JBFBDY010000013.1:0-40218 GCF_040683475.1 Kitasatospora sp. NPDC093558
CCCGGGACGCCCCCGCCGGGGTCACTCCCACCCGGGACGCCCCCGCCGGGGTCACTCCCACCCGGGACGCCCCCGCCGGGGTCACTGCGGCGTGCGCCGGATGCCCCGGATCTCGCAGCGCGGCCCGCTGGCCCGCATCAGCCGCAGGTCCGCGGTGATCAGCGGCACCCCGTACCGCTCGGCGACGGCGACGTACGCGGCGTCGTCCGGGGTGAGGTTGTCCTTGAGCTCCCAGATCCGGCCGAGCAGCGGTGCCACCTCGACCTTGCGGATCGCCACCGCGGTGAGTTCGGCGGTGAGTTCGGCGACCCGTCCGGCGGTCAGCTCCTTGGCCAGGTAGAGGCCGCGCAGCGACTGCATCACCTCGATGATGATGTGCTCGGGCGCCAACCACTCGCCGTCGGCGGCGAGTTCGGCGCGGGCCGCAGCACCGCGCGGCCCCTCGTCGGCCAGCGCGAGCACCAGCGCGGACGCGTCCACCACGATCATCAGCCGCCCCCTGCCCGTCCCCACCGTTTCCGCACGTCAACTCCCCACCCACCGTACCGGCTCGCCCTTCACCCACTTGAAAGCAGCCCCACGAGCAGCCCCGCGAGCATCGAGGTGGCGTTGGCGGTGCCGGAGGCGATCCAGGGGAGCGGGTCGCGCGGGCGCAGGCCGGTGAGGGGGCAGAGGAGGAGGGCCTCGACGGCGCAGACCGCCGCCTCGCTGAGGCCGAAGGCCGTCCAGTACGCTGCGGCGGGCCCGGCGGTCCAGTGCCGCAGGGTCCACCAGAGCACGGGGTGCGTCACCAGGTTGACCAGCACGGCGGCGGCCACGGCCCTCCCCGGGCGGATCCGTCCGGGCCGGGCCAGGGCGGCGGTGTAGACGGGTGTTTCGGTCAGCAGGGTGAGGGCCAGGGCCACCGGGTAGCGCACGGCAGGGGATCGTGCCATGGGGAGGGGGAGCGTGGCGATCACGGGTGCGGGTGCGGCCAGCGGGGCCTGGCCGGCGGCCTGGCCGGGGCTGCGGCTGGGCGCGGCGCCGCAGGCGGGCTTCGTGGTGGCGGGCGCGCTGGCGCTGGTGCTGGCGCTGCGGGCGCCGACCGGGCTGGCGGTGCTGGGGCTGGCGGCCTTCGGGCTGCTCCACAACGTGCTGGAACTGCGGTACGTGGCGGGCCGGTTCGCGGTGGTGCTGGCGGGTCCGCTGCTGCGGCTGCTGCTCGCGCTGGTCACCGGCATCGTCGTGTGCCGGCTGCTGCCCCCGTCCGCTTACTCCCCTTACTCCCAGGCGGCGGAGATCCTGCTGGCGTACGGCCTTCTGGCGGCGGCGTGTTGGTACGGGCTGCGCGGGCGTCCACTGCTGCTGGCGGGTGCCGCGGCGGTCCTGACCGTCGCCGCGGCGGGGTCGCTGTCCTTCCCCGCGTACCACTTCGTGGTGCTGGCGCACCTGCACAACGTGGTCCCGCTGCTGTTCCTGGGGGAGTGGTCGCGGCGGCTGGCGCGGGGGCGCGCGCTGTTCCTCGCGCTGCAGTTCACGTGGGTGCTGCTGGTGCCGGCCCTGCTGCTGAGCGGACTGCTGGACGGCCTACTGGCGGGTGCCGCGGGCGCGGCAGGCCAGGCGGGCGGCTGGACGGCCCGCCTGGAGAGCGCCTACACCCCGCCCGCGTGGCTCGCCTCGCACGTCGGGCTGCGCTTCCTGGCGGTCTTCGCGTTCCTGCAGACGATGCACTACGTGGTGTGGGTGTGGTTCCTGCCGCGCTACGCGCCGGAGGCCGCGGAGGGTTTCGAGGCCCGGGTGCCGGCCCTGCGGGGTGTGCGCGCGTGGGTGCTGGGGGCGGTGGCGGGCGGGGTGCTGGCGGTGCTGTTCGCGGCGGACTACGCGCAGGGCCGCGCGCTGTACGCGGCGGTGGCGAGCTACCACGCCTACCTGGAGTTCCCGGTGTTGCTGATGCTGGTCCTGGGGGCCGCCCACAAGGGTGCCCCCGCGCGAATCGAGGAGAAGGTATGACGAGGATGCTGGCCGACGTAGCCCCGGCGCCGGTCGTCGGAGGCGGGCTGCTGCTGGTCCTGCTGCTGCTCGGCGGGGTGGTGGCGGGGGTGGTGTGGCTGATCCGGCTGGACCGCAAGCGGCGCGGCCCGGACGGCCGCTGAACTGGGCGGACGTCGACCCGGGCATGCCTGCGGTGGTGAACGCGGCGGCATGCACTATGGTTTATCTCGACATCGAGATAACTGCCCTCTACCATATATCTCGACATCAAGATACTTGCCGAGAGGCGCTCACCGGCGATGGCGGCAAGGTCAACCTAAGTAAGGCTGACCTTACCACCGTGCTGGCCGGATATCGCGTGAAGCACCCAGAAGGAGTCAGTCGTGTCCGCGAACAGCTTCGACGCCCGCAGCTCGCTGCAGGTGGGCGACGAGTCGTACGAGATCTTCAAGCTCTCCGCCGTCGAGGGTTCCGAGCGGCTGCCGTACAGCCTCAAGGTGCTGCTGGAGAACCTGCTCCGCACCGAGGACGGCGCGAACATCACCGCCGCCCACATCAGCGCGCTCGGCAACTGGGACGCCACCGCCCAGCCGAGCCAGGAGATCCAGTTCACCCCGGCCCGCGTGATCATGCAGGACTTCACCGGTGTGCCGTGCGTGGTCGACCTCGCCACCATGCGCGAGGCCGTCAAGGAGCTGGGCGGCGACCCGGCCAAGATCAACCCGCTGGCGCCGGCCGAGCTGGTCATCGACCACTCCGTCATCGCCGACAAGTTCGGCACCCCGGACGCCTTCGTCCAGAACGTCGAGATCGAGTACGGCCGCAACAAGGAGCGCTACCAGTTCCTGCGCTGGGGCCAGACCGCGTTCGACGAGTTCAAGGTCGTCCCCCCGGGCACCGGCATCGTCCACCAGGTCAACATCGAGCACCTGGCCCGCACGGTCATGGTCCGGGGCGGCCAGGCCTACCCGGACACCTGCGTCGGCACCGACTCGCACACCACCATGGTCAACGGCCTGGGCGTGCTGGGCTGGGGCGTCGGCGGCATCGAGGCCGAGGCCGCCATGCTGGGCCAGCCGGTCTCCATGCTGATCCCGCGCGTGGTCGGCTTCAAGCTGACCGGCCAGCTGCCGGCCGGCACCACCGCCACCGACCTGGTCCTCACCATCACCGAGATGCTGCGCAAGCACGGTGTGGTCGGCAAGTTCGTCGAGTTCTACGGCGACGGCATCGGCGCCATCCCGCTGGCCAACCGCGCCACCATCGGCAACATGTCGCCGGAGTTCGGCTCGACCTGCGCGATCTTCCCGATCGACGCCGAGACCATCAACTACCTGAAGCTCACCGGCCGCGACGAGCAGCAGCTCGCCCTGGTCGAGGCGTACGCCAAGGAGCAGGGCCTCTGGCACGACCCGTCGGCCGAGCCGGTCTACTCCGAGTACCTGGAGCTGGACGTCTCCACCGTCGTCCCGTCGATCTCCGGCCCGAAGCGCCCGCAGGACCGCGTGATCCTGGCCGAGGCCGCCGAGCGGTTCGCCGAGGTGCTGCCGGCCTACTCGGCCGAGGCCTCCAAGCCGACCACCGTCACCGCCGCCGACGGCTCGACGTACGAGATCGACAACGGCGCGGTCGTGATCGCCTCGATCACCTCCTGCACCAACACCTCCAACCCCTCCGTCATGCTGGGCGCCGCCCTGCTGGCGAAGAAGGCCGTGGAGAAGGGCTTGACGGTCAAGCCCTGGGTCAAGACCACCCTGGCGCCCGGCTCCAAGGTCGTCATGGACTACTACGAGAAGGCCGGCCTGCTCCCGTACATGGAGAAGCTGGGCTTCAACCTGGTCGGCTACGGCTGCGTCACCTGCATCGGCAACTCGGGCCCGCTGCCCGAGGAGGTCTCGGCCGCCGTCAACGAGGCCGACCTCGCCGTCGTCTCGGTGCTCTCCGGCAACCGCAACTTCGAGGGCCGGATCAACCCCGACGTCAAGATGAACTACCTGGCCTCCCCGCCGCTGGTGGTCGCCTACGCCCTCGCCGGCAACATGAACGTCGACATCACCCGTGACGCCCTGGGCCAGGACGCCGACGGCAACGACATCTTCCTCGCCGACATCTGGCCGTCGGAGCAGGAGGTCGCCGACGTCGTCGCCGGCTCCATCGACCAGGACATGTTCGACAAGGGCTACCAGGACGTCTTCGCCGGCGACCACCGCTGGCAGTCGCTCCCGGTCCCGACCGGCAACACCTTCGAGTGGGACGCCGAGTCCACCTACGTCCGCAAGCCCCCGTACTTCGAGGGCATGGCCAAGACCCCGAGCCCGGTGACCGACATCGCCGGCGCCCGCGTCCTGGCCAAGCTGGGCGACTCGGTCACCACCGACCACATCTCCCCGGCCGGCAACATCAAGCCCGGCACCCCGGCGGCGCAGTACCTGACCGCCAACGGCGTCGAGAAGCGCGACTTCAACTCCTACGGCTCGCGCCGTGGCAACCACGAGGTCATGATCCGCGGCACCTTCGCCAACATCCGCCTGCGCAACCAGATCGCGCCGGGCACCGAGGGCGGCTACACCCGCGACTTCACCCAGGCCGACGGCCCGGTGTCGTTCATCTACGACGCCTCGCAGAACTACCAGGCCGCTGGCACCCCGCTGGTCGTCCTGGCCGGCAAGGAGTACGGCTCCGGCTCGTCCCGCGACTGGGCCGCCAAGGGCACCGCGCTGCTGGGCGTCAAGGCCGTCATCGCCGAGTCGTACGAGCGCATCCACCGCTCGAACCTGATCGGCATGGGCGTCCTGCCGCTGCAGTTCCCCGAGGGCCAGAACGCCGACTCCCTCGGCCTGACCGGCGAGGAGACCTTCTCCATCACCGGCGTGACCGAGCTCAACGAGGGCACCACCCCGGCGACCGTCAAGGTCGTCGCTGGTGACAAGCAGTTCGACGCGGTCGTCCGCATCGACACCCCCGGTGAGGCGGACTACTACCGCAACGGCGGCATCCTGCAGTACGTGCTGCGCTCGCTCATCGGCTGAGCACCCGCGTAACGCCTGAGCGGCCGGGCCGCATCCCCTCGGGGGTGCGGCCCGGCCGTCGTCGTAGTACGACATAAGCATGGCGACGACACCGGACACCTGGGGGACGATCCACGCCGAGCGGCGCGCCCTGCTGGCCGACGTGGAGGAGCTCACCCCGGGGCAGTGGGCGACCCCCTCGCTCTGCGCCGGGCGGACCGTGCAGGACACCCTCGCGCACATGGCGGCGACGGCCCGGATGACCCTGCCCGGCTTCTTCGTGAAGCTCGCCAAGGCCGGCTTCCGCTTCGAGGACATGACCGCCCGCGAGATCGCCGAGCTGACCGCGGGGACGCCCGCCGACACCCTCGCCGCCTTCCGGGGGCAGCTCGACTCGGTCAGCCACCCGCCGGGGCCGGTCGACAGCTGGCTGGGCGAGACGGTCGTGCACGCCGAGGACATCCGCCGCCCCCTCGGCCTCGCCCGGGAGTACCCGGTCGCGGCCCTGACCCGGCTGGCGGACTTCTACCGGGGCTCCAACCTGCTCATCGGCGGCAAGCGCCGGGTCGAGGGGCTGGCCCTGCGGGCCACCGACACCGACTGGTCGGCGGGCAGCGGCCCCGAGGTGCGGGGCCCGATGCTCGCGCTCCTGCTGGCGGTCACCGGACGCAAGGTGGCGCACGCCGAACTGGAGGGCGAGGGCCTGCCGCTGCTGGCGTCGCGCAGCTGACGGCCGACGCCGACGGTCGACGGGGACGGTCGACAGGGACGACGAAGGGGCCCGCCGTACGGACGTGCCCCTTCGTGGTGTCCGTCAGGCCCGGTCGCAGGCCTGGGCGCGCAGGGCGCGGGCGAGGTCGTCCCGGCGCTCGATCACCAGGCGGCGCAGCGCGGGCGCCGCGTCCGGGTGGCCGTCCAGCCAGGAGTCGGCCTCGGCGAGGGTCGGCTCGCCGATCTGGGCGCTCGGGAAGAAGCCGCCGACGAAGCGCATCGCGATCTCGATGGTGCGCTCGGCCCAGATCTTCTCCAGCAGCTTGAAGTAGGGCGCGGCGTACAGGGCGGTGAGGTCGCGGTGGGCGGGCAGCGCGAAGCCGGCGATGTTCGCCTCGACGAGGGCGTTGGGCAGTTCGTCGGAGTCGACGACGGCCGACCAGGCGGCGGCCTTGGCCTCGGGGGTGGGCCGGGCGGCCAGGCACTGGGTGTACTGGCGCTTGCCGCCGGCGGTGTTGTCGGCGGCGAGCTCGCCGGCGAGCTCCTCGTCGGTGGCCTGTCCGGCGGCGGCCAGGGCGAGCCACAGCGACCAGCGCAGGTCCTGGTCGACGTCGAGGCCGTCGATCCGGGCGCTGCCGGCGAGCAGGCCGCGGACCAGGCCGAGGTGTTCGGCGCCGCCCGCGGTCTGGGCGAGGAAGCGGGCCCAGGCGAGCTGGTGGTCGCTGGCGGGGACGGCCCCGCGCAGTTCGCGCAGGGCGCCGTCGGCGAGCAGCCGGCCGCCCTCGGCGCGCCAGGCCGGGTCCGCGTAGAGGTCGACGGCGGCCTTGGCCTGGGCGTGCAGGGACTGCAGGACGCCGATGTTGCCCTCTTGGCCGGCGAAGCGCAGCACCAGGGCGACGTAGTCGCGGGCGGGCATGAGGCCGTCGCGGGTGAGGTTCCAGACGGCGGACCAGGCGAGGGCGCGGGCGAGGTCGTCGCGGATCTCGCCGAGGCCGGTGCGCAGGGTCTCCAGCGAGGCGTCGTCGAAGCGGATCTTGCAGTAGGTGAGGTCGTCGTCGTTGAGCAGCACGAGCGCCGGTCGGGGGCGGCCGGCGGCCTCGGTGACGACGGTGCGGGCGCCGGTGACGTCGAGCTCGATCCGGGCGGTGCGCACGAGCGAGCCGTCGGAGTCGTGGTCGTAGAGGCCGACGGCGATCCGGTGCGGGCGCAGTACATCGCCGTTCTGGAGGACGGCGAGTTCGGTGATCCGGCCCTCGGCGTCGGTGGTGACCTGCGGGGTGAGCGAGTTGACGCCGGCGGTCTGCAGCCAGGCGGCGGCCCAGGACTTGAGGTCGCGGCCGCTGGTCTCCTCCAGGATGCCCAGCAGGTCGGCGAGTTCGGTGTTGCCGAAGGCGTGGCGCTTGAAGTAGCGGCGGGCGCCCTCGAAGAAGGCGTCCGCGCCGGCGTATGCGACCAGCTGCTTGAGGACGGAGGCGCCCTTGGCGTAGGTGATGCCGTCGAAGTTGAGCTTGGCGGCTTCGAGGTCGCGGATGTCGGCGGTGATGGGGTGGGTGGTGGGGAACTGGTCCTGCCGGTAGGCCCAGGCCTTGCGCTGGTTGGCGAAGGTGACCCAGGCGGAGCTGTAGCGGGTGCGGGCGCCGATCAGCGCGTAGGAGCCCATGAAGTCGGCGAAGGACTCCTTGAGCCACAGGTCGTCCCACCAGCGCATGGTGACGAGGTCGCCGAACCACATGTGCGCCATCTCGTGCAGGACGACGTTGGCGCGGCCCTCGTAGGCGGCGTCGGTGACCTTCGAGCGGAAGACGAAGTCCTCCTTGAAGGTGACGCAGCCGGGGTTCTCCATGGCGCCGATGTTGTACTCGGGCACGAAGGCCTGGTCGTACTTGCCGAAGGGGTACGGGTAGTCGAACTCCTCGTGGAAGAAGTCGAGTCCGAGCTTGGTGACGCCGAGGATCTCGTCCGCGTCGAAGTAGCGCGCGAGGGACTTGCGGCACATTGCGGAGAGCGGGATCTCCAGGGTGGTGCCGTCGGGCAGTTCGCGGCTGTAGTGGTCGCGGGCGACGTGGTAGGGGCCGGCGACGACGGCGGTGAGGTAGGTGGAGATCGGCTTGGTCGGCGCGAACTGCCAGGTGCGGGCGCCGTCCTGCTCGGTCACGTCCTCGTGGACGGCGTTGGACCACACGTCCCACGCGGCCGGGGCGGTGACGGTGAAGGTGAACGGGGCCTTCAGGTCGGGCTGTTCGAAGTTGGCGAAGACCCGGCGGGCGTCGGCCGGCTCGTAGTGGGTGTAGAGGTAGGTCTCGCCGTCGGCCGGGTCGACGAAGCGGTGCAGGCCCTCGCCGGTGCGGCTGTAGGCGCAGTCGGCCTCGACGGTGAGGACGTTGTCGGCGGCGAGGCCGTCGACGTGGACGCGGACGCCGTCGAAGGCGCCGGCCGGGTCGATCGCGCGGCCGTTCAGGGTGATCGAGCGGACGGCGGGGGCGAGCAGGTCGAGGAAGGTGGCGGCGCCGGGCTGGGTGCAGCGGAAGGCGACCGTGGTGGTGGAGCGGAAGGTCGCGGCGGCGGGGTCGGGCGCGGAGGTCACGTCCAGCCGGACCTGGTAGCCGTCCACGGTCAGGATGCTGGCCCGCTGCTGGGCTTCGTCGCGGCTCAGGTTCTTGCCCGGCACGGCGGTACTCCTTTGTCCGGCTCGCACGGTGGTGCGCCTTGGTCTGTACGGTCCTGCGTCTGTGCGGTCCTGCGCGGTGTTCGGCGCATCAAGGGGCATCCTTTCACGCCGCCGCGCGCCGGTACCATTGCACAGGCCGGTGCGGCGGGGGCGGAATCAGCGGGGCCGGTCGGGTGTTGGCCACGTGATGGGGGAAGGCCTTTCCGCCCGTGATTTCCTCGGACACCTGACGAAGGACGACCGCAGTGACGACTGCCGCCGAGCGCAAGACCGCCGACTTCTGGTTCGACCCGCTGTGCCCGTGGGCGTGGATGACGTCCCGCTGGCTGATCGAGGTGCAGCAGCTCCGTCCGGTGGACGTGAACTGGCACGTGATGAGCCTGTCGGTGCTCAACGAGGGCCGTGACCTGCCGCAGCAGTACCGCGACCTGATGGACAAGGGCTGGGGCCCGGTCCGGGTGTGCATCGCGGCCGCGCAGCAGCACGGCGAGGAGGTGCTCGGCCGCCTCTACGACGAGCTGGGCGTGCGCCTGCACAACCGGGCGATGCCGCTGGAGCGGGCGACGGTCGAGGAGGCGCTGGTGGCGGCCGGCCTGCCGGTCGAGCTGGCGGACGCGGCCGACACCGACGCGTACGACGAGGCCCTGCGCGCCTCCCACAAGGAGGGCATCTCGCTGGTCGGCGAGGACGTCGGCACCCCGGTGATCGCGGTCGAGGGCGCGGACGGCGACCGGGTCGCCTTCTTCGGCCCGGTGGTCACCCCGACCCCGCGCGGCGAGGCGGCGGCCCGGCTGTGGGACGGCACCCTGCTGGTGGCCTCCACCCCGGGCTTCTACGAGATCAAGCGCACCCGGACGGCCGGCCCGTCCTTCGAGTGACGCCCGCTGCCTGTACGTGAGGAGGCCCGGTACCGCCTGGTACAGGGCCTCCTCACGTACGCGCGGCTACTGCGCGGCCGCGTCCCTGCGCTGCTTGAGCAGCCCGGCGGCCGTCAGCACGGCGACCAGCACCCCGGCCGCGTACAGCTGCTCCCGGTTGCCCTCGGTGGTGGTCATCAGCGCGAGGATGCCGGCCACGGCGGCCATGGCGACCCAGGTCAGGTACGGGTAGCCCCACATCTTCACGGTGAGCAGCTCGGGCGCCTCGCGCTCCAGCCGACGGCGCATCTTCAGCTGGACGACGCAGATGAACAGCCAGACCACGAGGATCGCGACGCCGGTGGTGTTCATCAGCCAGGTGAACACGGTCGCGGGCCAGAACTTGGCGGCCAGCACGGCGGTGAAGCCGAACAGGCAGGAGGCCAGCACCGCCCGGCGCGGCACCCCGCCGCTCACCTTGGCCAGCGCCTTCGGACCCTGCCCGCGGCCGACCAGCGAGTACGCCATCCGGGAAGCGCCGTAGATGTTGGCGTTCATCGCGGACAGGAGCGCGATGAGCACCACCGCCTCCATGATCGTCCCGGCGCCGGGCACTCCGAGGTGGCGCAGCACGGTGACGTACGGGCCGTCCTGGACGACCGCCGGGTCCTTCCAGGAGACGAGGGTGACGACCAGGGCCATCGAGCCGATGTAGAAGATCGCGATCCGCCAGACCGCCGTCCGCACCGCGTTGGCGACGTTCTTCTTCGGGTCGTCGGACTCGGCGGCGGCGATGGTGACGGTCTCCAGGCCGCCGTAGGCGAACACCGAGGCGAGCAGGCCGACGATCAGTCCGCTGACGCCGGTGGGCAGGAAGCCGCCCTGGCCGGTCAGGTTGGTGGCGCCGGGAGCGCCGGAGCCGATCACGCCGGCGACGCCGAGGCCGCCGAGGACCAGGAACGCGACGATCGCGGCGACCTTGACGGTGGCGAACCAGAACTCGAACTCGCCGAAGTTCTTCACGGCGGTGAGGTTGCTGGCGCAGAAGAAGACCATGAACAGGCCGACCCAGACCCACGCCGAGACGCCGGGTATCCAGCCGTTGACGATCTTCCCGGCCGCGGTGGCCTCGGCGGCGACGCCGCAGCACAGCATGACCCAGTACATCCAGCCTGCGGTGATCCCGGCCCAGGGGCCGATCTCCTTCTCGGCGTGGACGGAGAACGAGCCGGAGGCCGGGCGGGCCGCGGACATCTCGCCGAGCATCCGCATGATCAGCATGACCAGCAGGCCGGAGAGCGTGAACGCGAGGATGATGGCGGGCCCGGCCGCCGCGATGCCCGCGCCGGAGCCGACGAAGAGGCCGGCGCCGATCACCCCGCCGAGCGCGATCATCGACAGGTGGCGCTGCTTCAGCCCGTGTGAGAGCTGCTGGCCGGCGGCCGGGGGAGCGGTGTCGGTGCTCCCGGGCGCCGGGGGCGCGGAGGTGGGGGCCATGGAGGTGGATCCAGACTGTGCGGAATGCGGCATGAGTTGTCCAATATCCGGGGACACCGCTGTCCATGCCAAAGTCGGGGGAGCCGGGCCCACCATGCGGACCCCGCCGTGACGCTGGGTCGGTGGGGTGGTCACGCTCCGTCGATCGGGCGGTTCCGACAACGTCCTGCCGTGGCGGTTTGTCCGAAACCGTGACGGTGGCGGAGTCGATCACCACGTAGGTTCACAGGTGTTCACTCACCTGGACCCCACGAGGAGATCCCCCATGGCCACTGCCGGCACGTCGATACCGACCCGCGCCGTCCTCGCCGACCTGCTGCCCGCCGCCGCCACCCGTCTCGGCGCGCAGGCCCGCGACCTCGCCCTGGTCGCCGGCGGCGCCGCGCTGACCGGCGTCGCCGCCCAGCTGTCGGTCAACGTCCCGGGCTCGCCGGTGCCCGTCACCGGCCAGACCTTCGCCGCCCTGCTGGTCGGCACCGCGCTCGGGGCCCGCCGCGGCGTCGCCTCGCTCGGCCTCTACCTGCTGGCGGGCATGGCGGGCCTGCCCTGGTTCGCCGAGGGCACCTCGGGCTGGGCGATGCCGTCGCTCGGCTACGTGCTCGGCTTCGTCCTCGCGGCCGCTCTCACCGGCGCCCTGGCCCGCCGCGGCGCCGACCGCACCCCGGTCAACACCGCCGTGACGATGGCCCTCGGAACCCTCGCCATCTACGCCGTCGGCGTCCCGTACCTGGCGTTCTCGCTGCACGTGCCGCTCGCCCGCGCCGCCGAGCTCGGCCTCTACCCGTACCTGGTCGGCGACGCCCTCAAGGCCGCGCTCGCCGCCGGCGCCCTCCCGCTCGTCTGGAAGCTCGTCGGCAAGCGGTAACCGGCCGCCGGAAGCCACCGCCGACAGCCGTCGGCGCCCCCTGCGGAGCCCGGGTGCCCGCGCATGCCACACTCATGGGCATGCGCGTGTACCTGGGCTCCGACCATGCCGGATACGAACTGAAGAACCACCTCGTGGAGTGGCTGAAGGAGGCCGGCCACGAGCCGGTCGACTGCGGGCCGCACATCTACGACGCCGAGGACGACTACCCGCCGTTCTGCCTGCGCGCCGCCGAGCGCACCGCCGCCGACGCCGACGCCCTCGGCGTCGTGATCGGCGGCTCGGGCAACGGCGAGGCGATCGCCGCCAACAAGGTCAAGGGCGTGCGGGCCGCGCTGGCCTGGAGCGAGCAGACCGCCGCGCTCGGCCGCGAGCACAACAACGCCAACGTGATCTCCATCGGCGGCCGGATGCACTCCGTGGACGAGTCCACCAAGTTCGTCGAGATCTTCCTCAACACCCCCTACAGCGGCGAGGCCCGGCACACCCGCCGGATCGACATGCTGAGCGAGTACGAGACCACCGGCGAGCTCCCGCCCATCCCGGCCCACCACCCCCAGGGCTGAGGGCTCCCGCTCCCGCTCCTCCCCCCTTTCCCCCCCCACCCCCCGCCGGCGGGCCCCGCTCCCGGGCGCGGCCGGCCGCCGTCGTTCCCGCCCCCGCGCCGCCTGTGGCATCGGCCACAACCCGGCAGCGCGCGAAGACCCCCGCACGCGGGGCGCGTGCGTCGGCCGCCTGGTTCGTACGCCCAACCGGCGCACGCCTCCTGACGCCGCGCTCACCGCCGCCCCGATCGGCCGAAACCCGCTGACACGCCCGCACCCCGGCGCGACCGCCCCGGCCCGAGCCGTCGACGCCGGGCGGTGCCCGTGGATAAGGTCGGGCCCCATGGCTGGCAGACCGCCGGGCGCACCGCCCCAGACGACTGCGACGAGGCCCGGCGCCGCCCCGGCGTCCGACCCCGTGACGGCCCGGTTGCGCAGGAGGCTCCGCCGGGCCCGCCGAAGGCTGCGCACGGCCGGGGTCGACTACTTCCGCGGCGGCGCCGCCGACTGGCCGGTGCTCTGCGCGCTCGCCCTGCTCGTCCCGCTGCTGATCCTGCTCAACATCTGGTTCCCCGCCTGGGCCCCGCCCACCGCCCTCGTCCTGCCGATCCTGGCCGGCGCCCTGCTGCTGCGCCCCGGCAGCCTGGTGGTCCTGTACGCGCTCGCCGCGCTCGGCCTGTCCGCCGAGTCCGTGATCCACACCGGCGAGCGGGTTGCCAGTCTGAACCCGGAGGCGTACGTCTACGGCGTCACCCCCGGCGCGGCCCTCGTGGTCGGCGCCGCCGGGGTCGGCGGCCTGCTGCTGGCCCAGTTCCGGGCCCGGGTCGGCGTGCCCTGGTGGGGCGGCTCGACCATGCTGTTCGACCTGCGCGAGCGCCTGCGGGTGCAGAGCCGCGTCCCCCGGCTGCCGGACGGCTGGCACGCCGACATGGCGCTGCGCCCGGCCGGCGGGCAGTCGTTCTCCGGGGACTTCGTGGTCGCCGCCCGCACCGGCCCGGGCCAGCGCGTGCTGGAGGTGGTCCTCGCGGACGTCTCCGGCAAGGGCATGGACGCGGGCTCCCGTGCCCTGCTGCTGTCCGGCGCCTTCGGCGGCCTGGTGGGCTCGCTGCCCGCGCACGACTTCCTGCCCGCCGCCAACGGCTACCTGCTGCGCCAGTCCTGGGACGAGGGCTTCGCGACCGCCGTCCACCTGGTGCTGGACCTGGACACCGGCGAGTACGAACTGCTCTCCGCTGGGCACCTGCCCGGCATGCAGCGCCTGGCCGGCGCCGGGCGCTGGGAGATCAAGGAGGCCACCGAGGGCCCGCTGCTCGGCATCTACGACGGCGCCAAGTTCGAGGGCGTGCGCGGGCGGCTGAACCGCGGCGACGTGCTGCTGCTGTGCACCGACGGCATGGTCGAGGCGCCCGGCCGGGACCTCACCGAGGGCATGGACCGGCTGATGGGCGAGGCCGACCGGCTGGTGCCCGGCAGCGGCCCCGGCGCCGGCGCGGGTGCCGCCGCCGCGCTCATCGAGACCGTCGCCCGGGACATCAACGACGACCGCGCGGTGCTGCTGCTCTGGCGCGACTGACGGTCCGACCTGCTGACGGGCCGTCGCCGGCGAGTCCGGCGGGCGACGGCAGGCCCCGCGGCGGCACATGCCGAAGGCAGGAGCTGTCAAGCCTGGGTGCCGATCTTCGGCCAAATCGGGCGACCCGTCAGCGGAGTGGACCTGAGCCTTCCGTTCCCCGCCCCCGCCCGTTTCCCGGCCGCTCAGCGCCGCCCCGCCGACGATTCGTCAGAACGACTCGGCTATCGTCTCGGACGGCGGAAACTCGTCTCGCATCGCAGGATATCGGCGTTGGGCTGACTGTCAGACCTTTACGCAATCGGCACGGTCGACCACACTGAGTCCGGGCGGGACTGGTCAGGATTCGGGGGATGGGGGGCGTCACGTGCGGCACGGCAGACCCAGTGCGATCGCTGTGGGCTCCCCGCCCTGCCGGGGTGTGCCGGACGGTCCGCGATTCCGCCTCGGGACCGTCGGACATGCCGGGGTCCGGCTTCGCAGGTGCCGCCGGCCGGTGGCGCCACGCTATGAAACGAGGAAGTGAGTCCGGGTGGCACTCTCCGTCTCCGCGCTGGTCCTGTTCGCGATCCTGTGCATCATCTTCATCCGCAACAAGCAGCTGAAGATCCCGCACGCGATCATCGCCGCCCTGTTCGGCTTCATGCTCCACGAGACCACCGTCGCCGGCTCGATCAACTCCCTGCTGGCCAACCTGGCCCACAGCATCTCCGGCATCACCGGCGGCTGACCCACCGCCGGGAGGGCCGGCGGCACCCGCGCGAGGTCACCGGCCGGCCCGTCTGGCCTGCCGCCAGCGAGCGAACAGTCCCCGGGGGCGCACCGTCACCGGGGTCGGCGTGCGCAACGGCGCGGGCGCCCCGGCACCCGCCGGCGCCACCGCCGGCCCCTGCGGCCGCACCGCCGTCAGCAGGACGAACAGCCGTGCCCAGCACAGCCGTTCGCCGCGCGGCCAGTCCAGCGCGCGCAGCGCCGCCGAAGCCGCCTCCGACACCTCGCCGTCGACCCGGACCTCGGCGACGTCGTCACCCGCCTTCCCGCCCAGGAAGAGCTTCACCCCGACCGGTCCCGTCCCGGTCAGCTCCGGCCGCAGCGCCGGCGCCAGCGCGGGCAGCACCCGGTGCTCCGCGAGCCAGGCCGCCAGCCGCTCGTTGCCGAAACCGAACACCGCCGCAGGACCCTGCACCACGTGCCAGCCGGGCAGTTCGGCGTGGTCCGCGTGGTCGGCGAACACGCCCCGGCCGTCCGCCAGCTCGACCAGCACCGAGGCGGTGGTGGTCGCCCACATCTTCACCGCGTTGGCGAGCTTCTCCTCCTCGGTCTTGCCGAGGCCCGCCGCGCAGTCCCACACCACCGGCGCGTCCGCCCGCCCCAGGTGCAGCACGAAGCCGAGGTCGACGTGGCCGCCCCCGTCGCCGCCCGGGTGCTCGCGCACGGCCACCGCCGTCGTGCCCGGGCCGCGCACCACGTCGCCGTCGAGCGTGAACACCTGCCCGAGCCCCGCCATCTCCCGCACCACGCAGCGCTGTATGACGGCAAGCCGCTCCTCGGGACGCACCGGAACTCCTCCACCTCGGGACCGCAGTGATCTGCGTAGTGATCTGCGTGACGCTCTGTTCCACGTGACGCTCCGGACACGCGATCGAACCGCGCTCGAACGCCGCCGAGGCTATCGGCCCGGCGGCCTGCCGGGAAACCGCCCGGACGGCCCGGATCTCCAGTCGCGGAAATGTCCGGTGTGCACCATTTTGGGGAGCGGAACCAGAAGTCCGCCCGCTCGGAGAGCCCGCATGCCCCGCACCGCCCCGACATCCCCGATGCCGCCACTTCCCCTCTCGCCGTCGAACCCGAGGGTCGTGGACGGCTCCGGCCTGGTCGCCGAGGTCGAGGCCTACCTCGCCTCGCTGCCCGCCCCCGCGCGCACGCCCGTGCCGTACGTCTGCCCGTTCGGCTCAATCCTGGTGCCCTGGCACAGCGGCCACCCGGAGCCCCGGGCCACCCTGCTCGACCGGGTGCTGCGCCGCCCCGCCCGGCCGGTGCCCGTCAGCGCCGCCGACCACCTGCGGCTCGCCTCCCGCTACATCGGCGCGTCCGGCTGGCTCCAGGGCGCGCTGTGGGACGAGGGCGGCCGGGTCTGCCTGCTGGGCGCGCAGGCCGCCGTCCTCGCGCACGGTTACGGCACCCCTCTCACCGTCCGCACCGCGCGCGTCCAGCTGATGGAGGTCCTGCACGCGACCGGCCGCCCGGCGCGCTCCCCGGACGAGTACAACGACCGCCCGACCACCCGGGAGGCCGACGTCCACCTGCTGCTCGACCGCGCCGCGGCCCGCGCCGCCCGCCTGGGCCTGTGACGCGACGGGCCCCGGGAACGCCGACGGCCCCGGTGCGAGGACGCACCGGGGCCGGGTCGAAGAGCGGGCGACGAGAATCGAACTCGCGTGACTAGTTTGGAAGACTAGGGCTCTACCATTGAGCTACGCCCGCACGATCCCCCGGCCTGGGCCGGAAGTTCGGGCAACAGCGTACCTGGTCCGGTCGCTCCCGTGCACACCGCATTTCCCCGCACGCCCCCACACACCCCCGGACGCCCCCGCGAACCCCTTCCCGCGGCCCCGAAATAAGTCGGCGAACCGCCGGGGCCCGGCGTGTACGCTTCCTCTCGGCACCACGGGGTGTGGCGCAGTTTGGTAGCGCGTCCGCTTTGGGAGCGGAAGGCCGTCGGTTCGAATCCGGTCACCCCGACGTGCGGCAGGGTCTCGTCCACAGGGCGGGGCCCTGTTCTGTTCCCCGGGTACGGTGACGTCTGGCGTCCGCCTTTCGTGGTACCGGTAGGATGGGGCGCTGGCGGTAGTCCCTGCGGCGTCCACCCAGGTCAACCGCACGAGGGCGAGGAGTCACGCTCACCGTCCACCCCCCACGGGAGATGCAGCTCCAACCGCCCATCGCCCGTCTCGCCAGACCCACCCGTACCGGCCCCGGCCGGCGCGACCGGGCCTGGCGGAGGCAACCTGACCGCAAGCCCATAGGAGACCTAACCGTGAAGAGCGCCGTCGAGACTCTGAACCCGACCCGGGTTCGACTCACCGTCGAGGTGCCCTTCGAGGAGCTCAAGCCCAGCCTCGACGCGGCGTACAAGAAGATCAACCAGCAGGTCACGGTTCCGGGCTTCCGCAAGGGCAAGATCCCGGCTCGCGTCATCGACCAGCGTTTCGGCCGTGGCGCCGTGCTGGAGGAGGCCGTCAACGACGCCCTGCCGCGCTTCTACACGCAGGCCGTCGACGAGGGCAAGATCGAGGTCCTCGGCCAGCCCGACATCACCAACATCGAGGGTGTCGAGACGATCGCCGACGGCGGTGACCTGAAGTTCACCGCCGAGGTGGACGTCCGCCCGGAGATCACCCTGCCGGAGTTCTCCTCCATCGAGGTGACCGTCGACCCGATCGTCGTCTCCGACGAGGACATCGAGAAGTCCCTCGAGCAGCTGCGCGAGCGCTTCTCGGCGGTCAAGGACGTCGAGCGCGCCGCCGCCGCCGGTGACATCGTGGTCGTCGACCTCGTCGCCAAGGTCGACGGCGAGGTGCCGGAGGACGGCACCGCCAACGGCGTGAGCTACGAGATCGGCTCCGGCCGCCTGATCGACGGCATCGACGACGCCGTCACGGGCCTGGAGGCCGGTGGCACCGCGACCTTCGAGACCGAGCTCAAGGGTGGCACCCAGGCGGGCAAGACCTCCGAGGTCACCGTCACCGTCACCGCCGTCCAGGAGAAGGAGCTGCCCGAGCTGGACGACGAGTTCGCCCAGCTGGCCAGCGAGTTCGACACCCTGGAGGACCTGCGCGCCGACTCCCGCAAGCGCCTGGAGCGCATGAAGGAGTACGACCAGGCCACCCAGGCCCAGGAGAAGGTCCTGGACGCCCTGCTCGCGCTGGTTGACATCGAGTACCCCGAGAAGCTGCTCGCGGACGAGATCCAGACCCGCAAGCACAACCTGGAGCACCACCAGCTGGAGCCCATGGGCCTGACCCTGGACGCTTACCTGGAGACCCAGGGCAAGACCAGCGAGGAGTGGGACGCGGAGATCGCGGAGCAGGCGAAGAAGGGCATCAAGACCCAGTTCGTCCTGGACCAGATCGTCGCCGACGAGGAGCTGGGTGTTAACCAGGAGGAGCTCACCGAGCACCTCATCCGCCGCGCCGCCGGCTCGGGCCTCACCCCGGACCAGTTCGCGCAGCAGGTCGTCCAGGGCGGCCAGGTGCCGCTGCTGGTCGGCGAGGTCGCCCGCGGCAAGGCGCTGGCCACCGTGGTCGAGGCCGCCAAGGTCGTCGACACCGAGGGCAACGAGGTCAACTTCGACGACGAAGACGAGTCGGGCGAGACCGCCGAGGCCACCGAGGCCGCTGCCGAGGAGAACACCGAGGCCTGATCGGCCCCGGTAGCCCCCTGAGGCACGCAACGGGCCCGGACGCCGTCATGGCGTCCGGGCCCGTCGCCGTCCCCGGCACGGGCGTTCCAACCGGAGCGGGCCCGTCCGGCGCATGTGACCCTGCGCTCACAGCGAACAGTTCTGCGTGGGGGATTCTGCGGCCCGGCCTGCGCGTTAGGGTCCTTGGACAGCAACAATCACGACGTGATACCCGGAAGCTGTGCGACACCGTGACGGCCGCCCGGCGACCGTCCAAATCGACTGAGCAGGTGGCTAAGTGACGTTCCCGCAGATGCAGATGGGCCCGATGGCGCCGCACGCCGCCTCTGGTGACGTGCTCGGCGGCCTGGGCGACCAGGTCTACAACCGGCTGCTCAACGAGCGGATCATCTTCCTCGGCCAGCAGGTCGACGACGACATCGCCAACAAGATCACCGCGCAGCTGCTGCTGCTGGCCGCGGACCCGGAAAAGGACATCTTCCTCTACATCAACTCCCCGGGCGGCTCGATCTCGGCCGGCATGGCGATCTACGACACCATGCAGTACATCAAGAACGACGTCGTCACCATCGCGATGGGCATGGCCGCCTCGATGGGCCAGTTCCTGCTGACCGCCGGCGCCAAGGGCAAGCGCTTCTCGCTGCCGAACGCCAACATCCTGATGCACCAGCCGTCCGCCGGCCTCGGCGGCTCCGCCACCGACATCCGCATCCAGGCCGAGCAGCTGCTGCGCACCAAGAAGCGGATGTCCGAGCTGATCGCCTTCCACAGCGGCCAGTCCTTCGAGCAGATCACCCGCGACTCCGACCGCGACCGCTGGTTCACGCCGGAGGAGGCCCTGGAGTACGGCCTGATCGACGCGATCATGCACAGCGCCGCGGACGTCCCCGGCGGCGGCGGCACGGGCGCCTGAGCCTCGGCCCGGCCCACGAGACCACAGCCCCAACGCCCTGGAGGACAAGAACCCCCATGAACATCCCCAGCCTGTCGGCCGCCCAGGCCCGCGTCGAGGACATGCGCGCCGAGGGCCGCTACATCGTCCCGCGCTTCGTCGAGCGCACCACGCAGGGCATCCGCGAGTACGACCCGTACGCCAAGCTGTTCGAGGAGCGCATCATCTTCCTCGGCTCGCAGGTCGACGACGTCTCGGCGAACGACATCATGGCGCAGCTGCTGTGCCTGGAGTCGATGGACCCGGACCGCGAGATCCAGATGTACATCAACTCGCCCGGCGGCTCGTTCACGGCCCTGACGGCCATCTACGACACCATGCAGTACGTGAAGCCGGACATCACCACGGTCTGCATGGGCCAGGCGGCCTCCGCCGCGGCCGTGCTGCTCGCGGCCGGCACCCCCGGCAAGCGCATGGCGCTGCCGAACGCCCGGATCCTGATCCACCAGCCGTACACCGAGACCGGCCGCGGCCAGGTGTCCGACCTGGAGATCCAGGCCAAGGAGATCTTCCGGATGCGCGAGCAGCTGGAGGAGATGCTGTCCAAGCACTCCAACAAGTCGGTGGAGCAGGTGCGCGACGACATCGAGCGCGACAAGATCCTGACCGCCGAGGAGGCCGTCGAGTACGGCCTGATCGACCAGATCATCTCCACCCGCAAGACCTCGCTGACCTCCTGAGGCCAGCTCCGGTCCGGGGCGGGGCGCACACGGTTCGTGCGCCCCGCCCCGGACCCTTCGGCGGCCGCCGCAACGGCATCTGTTCGGTATCAATTCGCCCAGGGCGTAGGGCAGACCCGGCGAAGAGGACGGAATCAGGGGCCCGGCAGAGTACCGTCGGATAGCGAGACCGATCGCCGTCGGCGTTGACGGTCCACAGCACCAGGCCCCGGAACCCCCGCGGGGCCCCTGGCGAAGGGGAAGCACCTCGTGGCACGCATCGGAGACGGTGGCGACCTGCTCAAGTGCTCGTTCTGCGGCAAGTCGCAGAAGCAGGTGAAGAAGCTGATCGCCGGCCCAGGCGTGTACATCTGCGACGAGTGCATCGACCTGTGCAACGAGATCATCGAGGAGGAACTCGCCGAGACCTCCGAGGTGCGCTTCGAGGAACTCCCGAAGCCGCGCGAGATCTACGAGTTCCTGGACCAGTACGTGGTCGGCCAGGACCTCGCCAAGAAGGCGCTGTCGGTGGCCGTCTACAACCACTACAAGCGCGTCCAGGCCGGCGAGGCGGGCCGCAGCGGCGGCAACGGCCGCGACGACGCGATCGAGCTCGCGAAGTCCAACATCCTGCTGCTGGGCCCCACCGGCTCCGGCAAGACCCTGCTGGCGCAGACGCTGGCCCGGATGCTCAACGTGCCGTTCGCGATCGCGGACGCCACGGCGCTGACGGAGGCCGGGTACGTCGGCGAGGACGTCGAGAACATCCTGCTCAAGCTGATCCAGGCGGCCGACTACGACGTCAAGAAGGCCGAGACCGGGATCATCTACATCGACGAGATCGACAAGGTCGCGCGCAAGAGCGAGAACCCGTCGATCACCCGGGACGTCTCCGGCGAGGGCGTGCAGCAGGCGCTGCTGAAGATCCTGGAGGGCACCACCGCGTCGGTGCCGCCGCAGGGCGGGCGCAAGCACCCGCACCAGGAGTTCATCCAGATCGACACCACCAACGTCCTGTTCATCGTCGGCGGCGCGTTCGCCGGCCTGGAGCGGATCATCGAGGGCCGCGCGGGTGCCAAGGGCATCGGCTTCGGCGCCAACATCCGCTCCAAGCGGGAGTCGGACGCGAGCGACCACTTCCGTCAGGTGATGCCCGAGGACCTGGTGAAGTTCGGCATGATCCCGGAGTTCATCGGCCGTCTGCCGGTGATCACCAGCGTGCACAACCTGGACCGCGAGGCGCTCCTGCAGATCCTCACCGAGCCGAAGAACGCGCTCGTCAAGCAGTACCGCAAGCTCTTCGAACTCGACGGCGTGGAGCTGGAGTTCACGCGGGACGCGCTGGAGGCGATCGCCGACCAGGCGATCCTGCGCGGCACCGGCGCGCGCGGGCTGCGGGCCATCATGGAGGAGGTGCTGATGTCCGTGATGTACGAGGTCCCCTCGCGCCAGGACGTCGCCCGCGTGGTGGTCACCGGGGACGTCGTCTCCAAGCACGCGATCCCGACGCTCGTCCCGCGCGACATGATCAAGCGCGAGCGGCGCGAGAAGAGCGCCTGAGCCCGGAAGCCGTATGCGAGAGGGCCCCGCACCATCGTGGTGCGGGGCCCTCTCGCATGTTCGCCGGTGGGTGTGCGGTTACTTCGGCACCTCGGCGACCGCGCGCAGGTCGCGGGCGTCGGCGGCGAGCTTGTCGACGTCGGGCTGGGTGCCGTCGTCGGCCCCCTTCGCCACCATCACGACGCTGCTGCCGTCGGCCCAGGCGCACACGGCCGTCTTGGTGTCGCCGTCCACGGACGTCCCGCACTCCATGGTGCCGCCCTTGGGGCCGGGGTCGACCGCGTGCCGGTCGTTGATCTGGCCGGCCCCCGAGCCGGAGAAGCCCTGGAACATCTGGTCCAGCTCCTGCTTCGGCAGCAGCACCTTGCCGTAGACGCCGACCGCGACCAGCTGCGGGTCGGAGTTGGCGTCCTGGTAGATCGACGCCACGCCGGTGGGCTGCCAGTTGCCGTCGCCCTTGCCGATCTTGGAGATGATCTCGTCCTGGATCTTCTGGGTCGTCGCCGGGTCGTCGTTGGCCTTCAGGTCCTTGAACGCCGTCGGGAACACGATCTTCTGGGTGCCCGCGTTGCTGGTCACGTCGAAGACGAAGTACGCGAGCGCGCCGCCGCCGAGGAGCAGCACGCCGAAGACGCAGCCGAGGACGATCCACAGCGTCTTGTTCGACTTGCGCGGTGGGGGCGGCGGGTACATCCCGTACGCGGGGTAGCCGGCCTGGTCGGGCGCGGGGTAGCCGGGGTAGCCGGGCGGCGGCGCCTGCGGCGGCACGGCGTCGTACGGCTGGCCGGCGGGCGGCGGGGGCGCCCCGTAGGGCTGGTGGGGAGGCGGCGGGGGAGCGCCGTACGGGCCCTGGTCGGTCACTTGGCGACCTTCATCGCGTCGCGGATGGCGCGGGTCTTGTCCGCGGCCTGGGCCGGGGTGAGCGACGGGGTGCCGCCGCCGGTGAGGCTGCCCTTGGTGAAGATGACGCGGCCGGTGGTGGACTTGTCCGCCCAGACGCACATCACCGACTGGCTCTTGCCGGCCACCAGGCTGAAGACCCCGCAGGACAGCTTGGCCGAGGAGCTCTTGCCGTCCTGGGCCGGGAAGTCCGTGATCGGGGTGGTCCAGGTGAGGCCGTCGCCGCCCTTCTTGTTGTCGGCGATGATCTGCTCCGGGTCGTTGAGCTGCCCGTACACGCCGGTGATCGTGATGCCGTCGAGCGGGTCGGCGCCCTTGGTGTAGCTGGCGAGCACGCCGATGAGGTTGCTGCCCATCTTCGCGATGTCGGCGCTGTCCTTCGCGTCGAGCTTGCTCAGGTCGAC
Source organism: Kitasatospora sp. NPDC093558 (assembly GCF_040683475.1). Lineage (NCBI taxonomy): Bacteria > Bacillati > Actinomycetota > Actinomycetes > Kitasatosporales > Streptomycetaceae > Kitasatospora > Kitasatospora sp. NPDC093558. The sequence goes on from NZ_JBFBDY010000013.1 coordinate 22,591, forward strand.
CGGCTGCTCCTTGGCCGACTTCTGGACGTAGCCGTCCGCCAGCGTCTGCGGGGCGGTGAGCTTGTAGTTGCCGCCGGAGGAGTCCTTGCCGCCGAGGAGCTTCCAGGCGCCGAAGCCGATGCCGCCCAGCACGAGCGCGCCGATCAGGAGGCCGACCACCAGGCCGCCCTTGCCCTTCTTCGGCGGCGCGGGGTACCCCGGCTGGCCGTACGGGGCCTGCGGCGGCATGCCGTACTGCGGCTGGGGCGCACCGTACTGCGGCTGGCCCTGCGGCGGGTAGCCGTACTGGGGCTGCGGCGCCCCGTACGGCGGCTGCGGCGGCTGCGGCGCTCCGTACGGGGGCTGTCCCCCGTAGGGCTGAGGCTGTCCCTGCGGATACTGCTGACCCTGGCCGTACATTTGTCTGTGCTCCCCCGCCGCACCCGCGGCCTGTCCGGTGTGGAATTGCTCCCGTGTACGTCCGGAAAACCGGACGATTGTCCGGGCACGGTACCGCACGGCGCCCACGGCGGACCCGGCCGGGAGCGCGGAGTCCACGGACCGAAAGCGGTTCGTAACCCACGCCCGCCGTTACGTAAACTGTGCGTCGTGACCGACACGACGAACCAGCGCCCCGTGAGCACCACCGGGGACGAAGCAGCAACCCTCCCGACGACCTACACCCCCGCGGACGTAGAGGGCGAGCTGTACGAGCGCTGGGTAGAGCGTGGCTACTTCACCGCCGACGCCAAGAGCGACAAGCCCCCGTTCACCATCGTCATCCCCCCGCCGAACGTGACCGGCAGCCTGCACCTGGGCCACGCCTTCGAGCACACGCTGATCGACGCGCTGGTGCGCCGCAAGCGGATGCAGGGCTACGAGGCGCTCTGGCAGCCCGGCATGGACCACGCCGGCATCGCCACCCAGAACGTCGTCGAGCGCGAGCTCGCCAAGGAGGGCAAGTCCCGCCACGACCTGGGGCGCGAGGCCTTCGTCGAGCGCGTCTGGAAGTGGAAGGCGGAGTCCGGCGGCCAGATCTCCGGCCAGATGCGCCGCCTCGGCGACGGCGTGGACTGGTCCCGCGAGCGCTTCACGATGGACGAGGGCCTCTCCCAGGCCGTCCAGACCATCTTCAAGAAGCTCTTCGACGACGAGCTGATCTACCGCGCCGAGCGCATCATCAACTGGTGCCCGCGCTGCCTGACCGCCATCTCGGACATCGAGGTGGAGTACCAGGACGACGACGGCGAGCTCGTCTCGATCCGCTACGGCGAGGGCGAGAACGCGATCGTCGTCGCCACCACGCGCGCCGAGACGATGCTGGGCGACACCGCGGTCGCCGTCCACCCCGAGGACGAGCGCTACAAGCACCTGGTCGGCACCGAGATCGAGCTGCCGCTCACCGGCCGCCGCATCCCGATCGTCGCCGACGCTCACGTCGACCCGGAGTTCGGCACCGGCGCCGTCAAGGTGACCCCGGCGCACGACCCGAACGACTTCGAGATCGGCCAGCGGCACAACCTGCCGAACGTCGCCGTGATGGACGAGCACGCCGTCATCACCGTCCACGGCCCGTTCCTCGGCCTGGACCGCCTGGAGGCCCGCTCGGCGATCGTCGCCGCGCTGCGCGCCGAGGGCCGGATCGTCGCCGAGAAGCGCCCGTACGTCCACTCGGTGGGCCACTGCTCGCGCTGCAAGACCACCATCGAGCCGCGGCTGTCCATGCAGTGGTGGGTGAAGGTCGGCCCGCTGGCCAAGGCCGCCGGTGACGCCGTCCGCGACGGCAAGGTCAAGATCCACCCGCAGGAGATGGAGAAGCGCTACTTCGACTGGGTCGACAACCTGCACGACTGGTGCATCTCGCGCCAGCTGTGGTGGGGCCACCGCATCCCGGTCTGGTACGGCCCGAACGGCGAGGTCGTCTGCGTCGGCCCCGACGAGCAGCCGCCCACCGGCGAGGGCTGGCGCCAGGACAGCGACGTCCTGGACACCTGGTTCTCCTCCGGCCTGTGGCCGTTCTCCACGCTCGGCTGGCCGGAGCAGACCGACAGCCTCGCGAAGTTCTACCCGAACTCCGTCCTGGTCACCGGCTACGACATCCTCTTCTTCTGGGTCGCCCGGATGATGATGTTCGGCCTCTACGCGATGGACGGCACCCCGCCGTTCCACACCATCGCGCTGCACGGCATGGTCCGTGACCAGAACGGCAAGAAGATGTCGAAGTCCTTCGGCAACGTGGTCAACCCGCTGGACTGGATGGACAAGTACGGCTCCGACGCGCTGCGCTTCACGCTCGCGCGCGGTGCCAACCCCGGCGTCGACGTGCCGATCGGCGAGGACTGGGTCCAGGCGGCCCGCAACTTCGCCAACAAGATCTGGAACGCCACCCGCTTCGCGCTCATGAACGGCGCCACCGTCGAGGGCCCGCTGCCCGCGCCGGAGGAGCTGACCGCGAGCGACCGCTGGATCCTGTCCCGCCTCAACAGCACCGTCGCCGAGGTGGACGGGCTGTACGAGGACTACCAGTTCTCCAAGCTCTCCGAGGCGCTGTACCACTTCGCCTGGGACGAGGTCTTCGACTGGTACGTCGAGCTCTCCAAGACCACCCTGGCCAAGGGCGGCCCGCAGGCTGACGCCGCGCGCCGGGTGCTCGGCGAGGTCCTGGACGTCACGCTGCGCCTGCTGCACCCGATCGTGCCCTTCGTCACCGAGACGCTGTGGACCACGCTCACCGGTGCCGAGTCGGTCGTCATCGCCGACTGGCCGAAGGACAGCGGCTTCCGCGACGCCGCGGCCGAGGCGGAGATCGCCACGCTGCAGCAGGTCGTCACCGAGGTCCGCCGCTTCCGCACCGACCAGGGCCTCAAGCCGGGCCAGCGCGTCCCGGCCGCCCTGGAGCTGGACGGCACCGCGCTGGCCGCCCACGAGGACGCGATCCGCTCGCTGCTGCGGCTGACCGCCCCCGAGGAGGGCTTCGCGGCCACCGCCTCGCTCCCGGTCGCCGGCGCCACCGTGTCGCTGGACCTCTCCGGCACCATCGACGTCGCGGCGGAGCGCAAGCGCCTTGCCAAGGACCTCGCGGCGGCCGAGAAGGAGAAGGCCCAGACGGCCGGCAAGCTCGGCAACGAGGCGTTCCTCGCCAAGGCGCCGGACGACGTCGTCGCCAAGATCCGCGCCCGCCAGGAGGCCGCCGAGGCCGACATCGTCCGGATCACCGCCCAGCTCGCGGCGCTGCCGCAGGGCTGAGCCGCCCGACCGGTCCACGAGGGGCCGTATTCCGCCACGAGCGGAGTACGGCCCCTCCGCCGTTTCCACCGAATAGCCCAGCGGCATTGCTCCCTTCCGGCGAATATTCATCCTGGACCGGGTAAGGTCCTATTCCGCTCGAATTCATTCCGGTCTTGCCAGCGCGGGTTCGCGGAAGTTTGCAGGTCGGATGTGTACGGTGTGCTCTGAGTTTGCGCGGAGCGCTCCTGCGGGGTTTCTGCCGGGCGTTTCGCTGAGCCAACGGACGGGAGGGCATGGCGTGGTGATGACCGAAGAGTTGGTCGACGAACTTCCTGCCGAGGCGGTCGAGGAGGCCAAGGCGAGGGCGGCGACGTTGCTGCTCGCGTTCCGGCACGGCAACCAGCTCGCGTTCGACCACGAGCTCGACGTGCTGTTCGCCGAGCACGCCGAGCGCGAGGTGACGACCCTGCTCGCCTGGATCGCCGCGGAGGCGGTCCGCAAGGCCTATGCCCCGGCGGTCGGCGACAAGGTGCTGCGCGCGATGGCCCGGCGCGCCCCGGCCGACGCCGGCGCGGTCTGCGTGGACGAGGAGACCGCCGACGCGGCCCGGCTGATCGAGGCGGTGGCCGTCGGGGACGTGGGCGAGGTCCGCGGCCTGGTGGCCACGAACGCCGACACGACCTTCCTGCTCGGCGGCCTGCTGCAGGGCGTCGCGATGATGCTGCCGTTCCTGCCGGAGGGCGAACTCGCCGAGATCACGGCCGAGTTGCGGCGCCGGCACGGTGGCGGCGCGGCACACGTGCCGGAGGCCCGGGCCGGGGCCTGAGCGGAGGTTCTGCTGACTATCAGTCAGTTACCGCTAGGCCACCTGGAGTTTGGCTGCGGCCGGCTCGGCGATCCGGGTGGTGAGTTCGGCGATGCGCGCCGAGGCCAGGCCGTCGCCGTACGGGCTCGGGGTGGCCGCGAGGCGGGCCAGCCGCTCGGGGGTGTCGGACAGCCAGGCGTCGGCCAGTTCGCCCAGCTCCGCGCCGGGCTGCACCAGCGCGGCGAAGCCGGCGTCCACGGCCTCCGGGCGCTCGGTGGAGCGGCGCACCACCAGCAGCGGGCGGCCGAGCACGGTGCACTCCTCCTGCACGCCGCCGGAGTCGGAGACCAGCAGCGCGGCGTGGCTCGCGAGGCCGAGGAAGTCGGCGTACCCGACCGGGCCGGTGACGGCGATCCGCTCCAGCAGCCCGTCCAGCCCGAAGCGTTCGACGGCGGCCCGGGTGCGCGGGTGCATCGGGAACAGCACCGGCGTGCCGGCCCGGGCGATGCGGTCCAGCTCGGCGAGGACGGCGCCGAGCGCCTCGGCGGTGTCGGTGTTCTCCGGGCGGTGCACGGTCGCGAGGACGTAGCCGTCGGGGCACAGCCCGTGCGCGGCGAGCAGGGCGGCGCGCGCGGCCTCGTCCGGCAGCTGGCGGCGGACGACCTCGACGACGGTGTTGCCGGTGAGTGCGATCCGCTGCTCGTCGAGCGACTCGGCGCGCAGGTTGGCGACGTTGTCCGTGGTGGCGGCGCAGAGCAGGTCGGAGACGTGGTCGACCATGACCCGGTTGTGCTCCTCGGGCATCGCCCGGTCGAAGCTGCGCAGCCCGGCCTCGACGTGGACCAGCGGGATCTCCCGGGCGTTGGCGGCCAGTGCGCCGGCGAGGGTGGCGTTGGTGTCGCCCTGGACGACGACGGCCACCGGGCGGTCCTCGGCGAAGGCGGCGTCGAGCTGCCCGAGGGACTGGGCGATCTGTCCGGCCCGCGGCCGGCCGCCGACGCCGGTGAGCAACTCGGGGCGGGGCAGGTCCAGGTCGCGCAGGAAGCGGCCGGACATGGCCTCGTCCCAGTGCTGGCCGGTGTGCACCAGGCGGGTGGCGTCGCCGAGTTCGTGGATCAGCGGGGCGAGCTTGACGAGCTCGGGGCGGGTGCCGAGGACGACGGCGACGCTGGACGGGGGCAGGCAGGTGCTCATGCGGGGAGGCTCCGTACGTCTGTGGAGGGGCTCAGGATTCGAGGGCGGTGGGGGCGCCGACGGCGACCTTCTCGGCGTTGCGCCGGGTCTTGGCCCAGCCGTTGCGGCCGAGCAGCATCCGTACGGCCGCCCGGGTGGCGACGACGAACAGGTGGTAGGCGTAGATCCACACCAGGACGCCCCAGAGCAGCCCGGTCAGGCGGCGGCGGTCGGGGTGGACGAGGGTGCGGTAGGCGAAGCCCCAGAACACCATCGGCAGTGTGGCGAGGACGAAGGCGACGGCCATGTAGGGCCCGAACCGCAGCTGGAATTCGGCGGTCTCCGCGGGGAAGAGCACCAGCCCGGCCGCGGTGATCGCGATCGACAGCGGGGTGAGCAGCACGAGCAGCACGCAGACCACGGGCTGCAGGAAGGTGTACAGCACCTCGGCCTTGCCGGGCCACGTGTAGTGCGGGGAGCGCAGCACCCGGCCGGTGTAGCGGAGGCACTGCATGTTGCCCTGGGCCCAGCGGGTGCGCTGGGTGAGGAAGCGGCGCGGCGAGACGAGGGCCTCCTGGGAGACCTGGGCCTCGGTGACGTGGGTCAGGCGCCAGCCGGCCAGCCGCAGGTCGAGGCCGGACTCGTAGTCCTCCAGCAAGGCGCGCTCGGGCCAGGGGCGGCCGGCCCGGCCCTCCTCGGCGGTGAGCGAGTCGAGGGCGGTGAGGCGGACGAACTGGCCGTTGCCGCCGAGGCCGACGCTGCCGGTGCGCCGGCGCAGGAGCTGCATGCCGGCGTTGTTGGCCTGGAACTCGACGTCCTGCATGCGCACGAGCGCGCGGGCGAGCGCGTTGGCGGTGCGGCCGCGGCCGGGCAGGGGGAGTTCGTCGTCGGCGTTGCGCATCCGCACGCCGATCTGGACGGCGCCGGTGTCGGGGCGGCCGAGTGCCTTGTCGCTGCACACCTGCGCGAGGGTGCCGGCCCCGAGCTGTCCGTCGGCGTCGACGACGCCGATGACGACGCGGGAGCGGTCGGTGTCCTCGGGCAGCCAGGCGGAGATCTCGCGGTAGGCGGCGTTGAGGGCGGCGCCCTTGCCGATGCGCGCGTGCGGGCGGCGGCGCTGGACGAGGTGGATGCGGTCGTCATGGGCCGCGGCGGCGAGGACGAGCTCGCGGGTGGCGTCCTCGCTGTCGTCGTCGATGACCCACAGGTGGGCCTCGGGCGCGGAGGTGCGCAGTCCGGCGAGGGTCTGGGTGACCACGGCCTCCTCGTCGCGGCACGGGATGACCAGGTGCCACCGGAACGCGGCGGGGTCGCCGGGCTCGGCGGGGCGGTTGTGCCTGAAGGCATGGCGGGAGCCGGCCCAGTAGACCAGGAAGCGGCCGAACACCAGGACCATGTAGGCGACGAGCAGCAGTGAGAACAGTCCGGCGAACCAGACGACCGTGTCCTGGCGGAGGACGAACCAGTCGTGCAGGACATCAGACACAGCGCGCTACTCCTCATGATCAAAGGCGATCTGGCTCCTTGGGGGTGCGAATCGATGCTTCATTGCGGTTCAAACTCGCTAAATCAATAGTAAAGGGAGAAAACTGGCGAGGCCAGGCCAAGATCGGGCAAAGTGGTCGTTCTCACCCCGGCCGCCACCCCCCGCCCTCACCTTGTGAGGGCGGGCCGCCGACCCTCCGTAGACTGTGGTCGTGAGCGACAAGGCCGACCCGAACCCGTACACCCTCCGCCCCGCCGAAGGCGGCACCGGCGACGCCCTGCGCGACGTCGAGATCGAGCTGTCCAAGCGCTGGCCGGAGAACAAGCTGGAGCCCTCGCTCGACCGGATCGAGGCGCTGATGGACATCCTGGGCCAGCCCCAGCGGTCCTTCCCGTCCATCCACATCACCGGCACCAACGGCAAGACCTCCACCGCCCGGATGATCGAGCAGCTGCTCAACACCTTCGAGCTGCGCACCGGCCGCTACACCAGCCCGCACGTGGAGACCGTCACCGAGCGCATCAGCCTGGACGGCGCCCCGATCACCCCCGAGCGCTTCGTCGAGGTCTACCGCGACATCGCGCCCTACGTGGAGATGGTCGACGCGCAGCAGCCGGTGCCGATGTCCTTCTTCGAGGTGCTGACCGGCATGGCCTACGCCGCCTTCGCCGACGCCCCGGTGGACGTCGCCGTCGTCGAGGTCGGCATGGGCGGCTCCTGGGACGCCACCAACGTCATCGACGCCGCCGTCGCGGTGATCACCCCGATCGGGCTGGACCACACCGACAAGCTCGGCGAGACCACCGGCGAGATCGCGGTCGAGAAGGCCGGCATCATCAAGACCGGTGCCGTCGCCGTGGTCGCCCAGCAGCAGCTCGACGCGGCCGAGGTCATCCTGCGGCGCGCCGTCGAGGTCGACGCGACCGTCGCCCGCGAGGGCATGGAGTTCGGCGTGATCCGCCGTGAACTCGGCGTCGGCGGCCAGCTGGTGACGCTGCGCGGGATCGGCGGCGAGGAGTACGAGGACGTCTTCATCCCGCTGCACGGAGAGCACCAGGCGCACAACGCGGCGCTCGCGCTGGCGGCGGTCGAGGCCTTCTTCGGCGTCGGCGGCGCCCGCGGCGGGCAGCTCGACGTGGACAAGATCCGCCAGGCCTTCTCCGGCGTCGCCTCGCCGGGCCGCCTGGAGGTCGTGCGCCGCAGCCCCACGATCATCCTGGACGCCGCCCACAACCCGCACGGCGCCCGCGCCACCGTCTCCGCGATCGGCGAGTCCTTCGGTTTCACCCGCCTCGTCGGCGTGATCGGCACCTCGGGCGACAAGGACGTGGCCGGCCTGCTTGAGGCCTTCGAGCCGATCCTCGCCGAGGTCGTCATCACCCAGAACTCCACCCACCGCGCGATGGACGTCGACGCGCTCGCGGCGCTCGCCGTCGACGTCTTCGGCGAGGACCGCGTCCAGGTCGAGCCCCGCCTCGACGACGCGATCGCCGCCGCCGTCACCCTCGCCGAGGAGGAGGGCGACCTCGGCGGCGCCGGGGTCCTGGTCACCGGTTCGGTCATCACGGTGGGCGAGGCCCGCCTGCTGCTCGGGAGGAAGTGAAGATGAGGACGCTCTGCTCCTCGACGCTGATCGGCGAGGCGCTGTTGATCATGTTCGCGGCCCTGGTCGCGATGCGGCTCTCCAGCGTCTCGACGGCCTCGGTGTGGATCGTCAGCGGGATCGCCATGGCGCTGTGCATCGCGCTCTGCGGCATGATCAACCGCCCCGGCGCCGTGCAGATCGGCTGGGCGCTGCAGATCGGCCTGATCGCCAGCGGCTTCGTCCTGCCGACGATGTTCGGCCTCGGCGTGGTCTTCGCCGGTCTGTGGTGGTGCTCGGTGCACTACGGCCGCAAGGTGGACGAGTTCAAGGCCGCCCGCGCCGCCGCCGTCGCGGCCGCCGCGGAGGCGTAGGGCAGCGGAACCGGCAGGTCGTTCACGCAAGGTAACCTCTGCCGTACCGCATACCGTATGCCGAACCGATTCCCCAGGAGACGCACCGTGTCCCAGCGCACTCTCGTCCTGCTCAAGCCCGACGCCGTTCGCCGCGGCCTGGCGGGCGAGATCATCAGCCGCATCGAGCGCAAGGCCGGCTGGCAGCTCGCCGCCGTCGAGCTGCGCACCTTCGACCGGGCGACGCTGGAGCAGCACTACGCCGAGCACGTCGGCCGCCCGTTCTACGAGCCGCTGCTGGAGTTCATGACCTCCGGCCCGTCGATCGCCCTGATCGTCGAGGGCGAGGACGTCGTCCCCGGCATCCGCATGCTGGCCGGCGCCACCAACCCGCTGGAGGCCGGTGCCGGCACCATCCGCGGTGACTACGCGACGATCACCCGCGAGAACCTGATCCACGCCTCCGACTCGCCCGAGTCCGCCGAGCGCGAGATCAAGATCTTCTTCCCGGCGCACGCCTGAGCCGGCCCGGGCGACACGCCCGGAGGACCCAACGACTGCCCCGGTCGGGACCATTGGCCCGGCCGGGGCATTCTTATCGTGAAATAGGGAACTGGGGATCCCGACACGGCGTCCCAATCCTCGGAGAAGCGATCACCCTCCGGACAATGGACGGTATGCCCCACGTCGACGTCCGTACCGCGAGGCGTGACTACGATGGACGCGACTCAAGGGCCCGGTAAGGCAGCTCAGCTGGTCTCCGCCCAAGCGTGGGCGCACGCAGTCGTCCACCCCCCATGAACTCCGAGCCCGGGAAGGCACCTACATTCCATGGCGAGCAACCTGTCGTTCATCGGCCGCGACTTGGCGATCGACCTCGGAACTGCCAACACGCTGGTGTACGTCAGGGGCAAGGGGATCGTCCTCAACGAGCCGTCCGTCGTCGCGGTGAACACCAACACCGGCGGCATCCTCGCGGTCGGTGCCGAGGCCAAGAAGATGATCGGCCGCACCCCGGGCAACATCGTCGCCATCCGCCCCCTCAAGGACGGCGTGATCGCCGACTTCGAGATCACCGAGCGGATGCTGCGCTACTTCATCCTCAAGATCCACCGCCGCCGCTACCTCGCCCGCCCCCGCGTCGTCGTCTGCGTGCCCTCCGGCATCACCGGCGTCGAGCGCCGCGCCGTCATCGAGGCCTCCTCCCAGGCCGGCGCCCGCCAGGTGCACATCATCGAGGAGCCCATGGCCGCCGCCATCGGCGCCGGACTGCCCGTCCACGAGGCCACCGGCAACATGGTCGTCGACATCGGCGGCGGCACCACCGAGGTCGCCGTCATCTCCCTCGGCGGCATCGTCACCGCCCAGTCCATCCGGGTCGCCGGCGACGAGCTCGACAACGCGATCGTCCAGCACATCAAGAAGGAGTACTCGCTGCTCCTCGGCGAGCGCAGCGCCGAACAGATCAAGATGAGCATCGGCAGCGCCTACGGCCTGGAGGGCGAGAAGGACGAGCACGCCGAGATCCGCGGCCGCGACCTGGTCAGCGGCCTGCCCAAGACCGTCGTCATCTCCGCCGCCGAGGTCCGCGAGGCCATCGACGAGCCGGTCAACTCGATCATCGACGCGGTCAAGACCACCCTCGACCAGTGCCCGCCCGAGCTCGCCGGCGACGTCATGGACCGCGGCATCGTGCTCACCGGCGGCGGCGCCCTGCTGCGCGGCCTCGACGAGCGGCTGCGCCGCGAGACCGGCATGCCGATCCACATCGCGGAGAACCCGCTCGACTCCGTCGCGCTCGGCTCCGGCAAGTGCGTCGAAGAGTTCGAGGCGCTCCAGCAGGTACTCGACGCGCAGCCGCGCCGTTAGCACCGACGACACATCCGACACTCAACTGAACGGGCCGCCGCCGCCAGGGCCCCACAGCCCCGGCGGCCGGCCAGGTACGAAGGGGCAGTACCAGCACCGTGAGGGACACACGAGAGAGCCGGCTGCTGCTCATCCTGCTGGTGGCCGTCGCCTTCGCGCTCATCACCGTGGACATCAAGGGCGGTGAGAGCTCCCCGCTCGGCGGTGCCCGGCGCGCCGCCGCGAGCGTCCTCGGCCCGGTCGAGCGCGGCGCCGCCACCGTCGTCGACCCGGTCGCCAACACCGTCCGGGCCTTCCGCGACGCCGCCACCAACAGCGGCCGCACCGACCAGCTCGCCCGCGAGAACACCGAACTGCGCCAGAAGCTCGCCTCCTCCGACATGGCCGCCGGCCGCACCAAGCAGCTCGACGACCTGCTGCGCACCGCCGGCGCCGGCGGATACACCGTCAAGGCCGCCCAGGTCATCGCGATCGGCCCGGCCCAGGGCTTCTCCTGGACCATCACCGTCGACGCCGGCAGCGACGACGGCCTCACCCGCGACATGACCGTCATCAACGGCCAGGGCCTGGTCGGCCGGATCACCACCGTCGCCCCCACCACCGCGACCGTCCTGCTCGCCTCCGACCCCGGCTTCACCGCCGGCGCCCGGCTGGAGGGCAGCGGCGAGATCGGCTTCGCCTCCGGCGGCGGCGACAGCCCGATGAAGGTCTCCCTGCTCAACGGAAAGGCGCAGGTCAAGGCCGGCGACCGGCTGGTCACCTTCGGCTCGCAGAGCGGCCGCCCGTTCGTGCCCGGCGTCCCGGTCGGCAAGGTCGTCGAGGTCCAAGCCAACGCCGGCCAGCTGACCAAGACCGTCCTGGTCGAGCCGTTCGTCCAGTTCACCCGGCTGGACCTGGTCGGCATCGTCGTCGTCCCGCCGCGCACCGACCCGCGCGACGGCGTGCTGCCGCCCGCGCCCGCGCCCGGCCAGAGCCAGGCCCCGGCCGCCCCCGCGGCGCCCGCCACCACGGCCCCCGCCGCACCGCCCGCCAAGCCCACTGGGGGGAACTGAGCCATGCGCCTCGCCCGCATCCCCGTCTCCGCCGTCCTGATCCTGTTCGGCCTGATCCTCCAGGTCAGCGTCTTCGGCCGGCTCCAGCTCCCCGGAGCCACCCCGGACATACTGCTGCTCGTCGTCGTCGGCCTCGCCATGGTCTACGGGCCCACCGGCGGCTGCGTCGTCGGCTTCTCGGCCGGACTCCTCGCCGACCTCGCCCCGCCGTCCGACCACGCGATCGGCCGCTACGCGCTCGTCCTGTGCCTGATGGGCTACGCCGCCGGGCTGCTGCGCCCCGAGCACGGCCGCCAGCGGTCCGTCTCCAGCGCGCTGCTGGTCGTCGCGGGCGCCGCCGTCGCCTCCACCCTGCTGTACGCGATGGTCGGCGCGCTGGTCGGCGACACCGCGGCCCGGCACGTCGGGCTCGGCGGCCTGGTGATCAGCGCCCTGCTGTACGACCTGCTGCTGGCCCCGTTCGTCGTGCCGCTCGTGATGCTGCTCGGCCGCCGCTTCGGCCGCGACCCGGTGACCGCCGCCAGCGACGACGACGACGGCGGCCCCGGCCTGGGCACGCTGGCCCGCTACCGCACCACCCGTGAGGTCTCGTCGGGCCCCGGCTACAAGAAGCGGCGCGTGCCCGGCTTCGCCCGGCGCCCGTAACCGGCCCGTCCCGGCCCCCGTACTCCCGACTTTCCCGCACCCTGGAGCGCACGAGACGTGAGCAACATCCCCGAGACCGGCCGAACCCGGCGGGTGACGATCCGTCTGGTGGTGCTGCAGATCCTGGTGCTGTCGCTGCTCGCCACCCTCGGCGGGCGGCTGTGGTACCTGCAGATCCGCAACGCCAGCGTCTACACCGCCAAGGCGACCGGCAACCACATCCGCGAAGTGGTCGAGCCCGCCGTGCGCGGCGAGATCCTGGACGCCTCCGGGCGGATCCTGGCCGGCAACGAGACCCGCCTGGTCGTCTCCGTCAGCCGCACCTCGCTGCTGCAGCAGAAGGACGGCGGCAAGGCGGTGCTGGCCCGGCTCGCCGACGTGCTCGGCATGCCGGCCAAGGATGTGCAGGAGAAGGTCCGGCTCTGCGACGCCAAGACGCAGCAGCCCTGCTGGAACGGCTCGCCCTACCAGCCGATCCCGGTCACCAAGGAGGCGACCACCCAGCAGGCGATGCAGATAATGGAGCGCCGCGAGGACTTCCCCGGGATCACCGCGCAGCCCACCGCCGTCCGCCGCTACACCGGGGCCGAGGGCGCCAACATGGCCCAGGTGCTCGGCTACCTCTCGCCCGTCACCGACGACGAGGTCAGCAAGACCGCCGACAAGACCGGCCTGGACCGCTACCTGCCGGCCGACCAGATCGGCCGGGCAGGCCTGGAGTCGGTGTACGACCGCGACCTGCGCGGCACCGCCGGCATCACCAAGCTGGAGGTGGACAACCTCGGCCGGGTGATCGGCACCGCCGGCACGGTGGCCCCGCAGACCGGCGACAACCTGGTCACCAGCATCGACGCCCGGGTGCAGAAGGTGGTCGAGGACAACCTGGCGCAGGCCATGAACGACGCCCGGAACACCTTCGACAAGGTCACCAACCGCAACTACGAGGCGGACTCCGGCGCCGCCGTCGTGATGGACGTGCACACCGGGCGGATCATCGCCATGGCCAGCGCGCCGACGTACGACCCCAACCTGTGGGTGGGCGGCATCAGCGGCAAGGACTACCAGTCGCTGACCAGCAAGGACTCCAACTTCCCGCTGCTGAACCGGGCCATACAGGGTCAGTCCGCCCCCGGCTCGACGTTCAAGGTCATCTCCACCACCGCCGCGGTGCAGGCCGGCTACTCGCTCGACGGCCGCTACGACTGCCCGAAGGCCATGACCATCGGCGGCCGCGAGTTCAAGAACTTCGAGAGTGAGAGCTTCGGCGCGATCTCCCTGGAGAAGGCGCTGGAGATCTCCTGCGACACCGTCTTCTACGGCCTGGCGTACGACCAGTGGATGAGGGACGGCGGCATCAAGCCGAAGAAGGACCCGGGCGACTGGTTCTTCAAGACCGCCCACCAGTTCGGCCTCGGCGCCAAGACCGGCATCGACCTGCCGGCCGAGGTCACCGGCCGGGTGCCGGACCGGCAGTGGAAGCAGTCCTTCTACGACAACAACAAGGACGCCTGGTGCGCGCAGGCGCAGAAGGGCGGCAACAGCTTCTCCGACCAGATCGCCCGGGAGAACTGCGTCGACGGCTACCAGATGCGCGCCGGTGACGCCGTCAACTTCGCGATCGGCCAGGGCGACACCCTCGTCACCCCGGTCCAGATGGCCCGGATCTACTCGGCGCTGGCCAACGGCGGCACCTTCTACCGGCCCACCATCGCCAAGGCGGTGATAAGCCCGGGCGGGGACCTCGTCCGCGAGATCGCCCCGCACGAGGACGCCAAGTTCCCCGGCGACCAGAAGCTCCTCAGCTACATCGACCAGGCCACCGCGGGCGTCATCACCAGCGGCACCGCCGCCTGGAAGTTCGCCGGGGCCGGCTGGCCGCAGAACAAGATCGAGCTGCACGCCAAGACCGGCACCGCCGAGGTCGAGGGCAAGCAGACCACCTCGTGGCTCACCACGTACAGCAAGGACTACGCGGTCGTCATGACCATCAGCCAGGGTGGCACCGGCTCCGGCGGTTCCGGTGACGCGATCCGCCGGATCTACCAGTCGCTGTACGGCGTGGACGACAAGGGCAACGTCGACAACGGCAAGGCCCTGCTGCCCGCGCCGCAGGCCGAGCTGCCGAAGTTCAACCCGGACGGCACCGCCATCATCAAGCCGGCCGCGTACACCGCCGAGGACCCGTCCGGCCTCGCCGACCCGGGCGTGACCGGCGGCTCCCCGCGGGTCTTCCTCGACCCGGCGCCGCCGGCCGGCCCGTCGACGGCCGTGCTCACCGCGGCCGACGCCGCGCTCGAACCGACGCGCGGCGCGGGAAGGGGACGGGCATGAGTTCGTACGGTTCGTACCGTCAGCTGCGGCTCTCGCCGCAGCGCACCGGGGTGTCCAAGGCGCTCGCCAAGGACTCGCCGCTGTGGCGGCTGGACTGGATACTGCTGCTGGCCGCGCTGACCCTCTCGCTGGGCAGCTCGCTGCTCGTGTGGTCGGCCACCCGGGGGCGGGACTCGCTGACCCACGGGGACCCGCAGTACTTCCTCTACCGGCACCTCACCAACGTCGTGGTGGGGCTCGTGCTGTGTGCCGTGGTGATAGCGATAGGGAGTCGGCGCTTCCGCACGCTCGTGCCGTTCGTCTACGCCGGCGTGATCCTGCTGCTGATGGCCACGCTGAGCCCGCTCGGCTCGACCATCAACGGCGCGCACTCGTGGATCCAGCTCGGCGGCGGCTTCTCCATCCAGCCGGCCGAGTTCGCGAAGCTCGGGATCGTGCTGTCGATGGCGGTCGTGCTGTCGGACCAGGTGGACGCGGGGGAGCGGGCGTTCCCCTCGCACCGGGCGGTCTTCCGGGGCCTGATCTGGGCGTGCCTGCCGATGGGCCTGGTGCTGCTGATGCCGGACGCCGGGTCGACGATGGTGATGTCCGCGATCGTGCTGGGCATCCTGCTCGGCTCGGGCGCGGCCAACCGCTGGGTCCTCGGGCTGCTGGTCCTGGGCACCGCGGGATCCGTCGCGGTCTGGAAGTTCGGGCTGCTGAGCAAGTACCAGATCGACCGCTTCGCCGCGTTCGCCAACCCGCAGCTCGACCCCTCCGGCGTCGGCTACAACACCGCGCAGGCCCGGATCGCGATCGGCTCGGGCGGGCTCACCGGCAAGGGGCTGTTCCACGGGACGCAGACCATAGGGCAGTTCGTGCCCGAGCAGCAGACCGACTTCGTGTTCACCGTGGCCGGCGAGGAGCTGGGCTTCGTCGGGGCGTTGGCGATCATCCTGCTGGTCGGCGTCGTGCTGTGGCGGGCCTGCCGGATCGCGCGGCAGGCGACCGACCTGTACGGGACGATCGTCGCGGCGGGGGTCATCGCGTGGCTGTCGTTCCAGGCGTTCGAGAACATCGGGATGTGCCTGGGCATCATGCCGGTGGCGGGCATCCCGCTGCCGTTCGTGTCGTACGGCGGTTCGTCGATGTTCGCGGTGTGGATGGCGATCGGGCTGCTCCAGGCGGTGCGCAGCCAGCGGCCGATAGCGGCGTGAGATCGGGTGCGTGAGCCGAGGGCCGGTCCGGGAGCGAATCCCGGGCCGGCCCTCAACTGTTGTGCAGGGCTTGGTGGTTGAGCGCTAGCCGAGCAGGCACTCGGCGGCGGCGAGGGCGGCGCGGGTCTGGTGGGCAACCTGCTCCTCGACCGGCACCCAGCGCGCCCCGAAGCGGTGGCGCAGCTGGTTCAGGCTCTCGGTGACGACGGCGCGGGCGCGCTCCCGGCCGGCCTCGGCGCCCGGGCCGCGCACGTCGGCCAGCAGCCGCAGCAGCATCGACGCGACGCGCAGCGGCACCCGGGCCGCGACGATCGCGGCGGTCGTCACCCGGGAGACCGTGAGCGGCTCGTCGCACCAGCGCTCCAGCCACTCGTCGGCGACCCGCGGGCAGACTGCCAGGTTGAACTCGGCGGTGCGCACCAGGGGGCCGTGGACGGCGCGGGCGTGGGCGGGGACGCGGGCGAGCAGCCCGGCCAGTTCCTCGGCGCGGTCGCGCAGCGTGCGGGCGGCGGCGGTGATGGCCGGGGCGACGGCGGGGTGGGGGTGGGGGTCGGCGACGGCGTCGACGGACCACATGGGGACTTCGAGGACGGCGGTGACTCCGCCGTGGCGGGTGGCGTAGGACCAGGTGGAGAGTTCGGGTTCGTCGGGCAGGGGGCTGGTGGCGGTGGTGGTGCCGGGGGTGGGCATGAGGTAGGTGCCGGGGGCGGGGCTGGCCCAGCCGATGGCGTCGAAGGAGTCGATGTCGAGGGGGACGCCGGCGCGGGTGGCGGAGCGGGCGAAGCGTTCGGGCAGGCCGGGGACGGGGCGGGTGAGCTGGACGAAGGCGCCGCCGAAGTCGACGCCGTGCAGGGAGCACTGGAGGAAGGGGCGCAGTTCGTCGATGAGGGCGGTGAGGGCGAGGCTTTCGGGCTTGGGGTGGCGGCCGGTGGTGGGGGCGGGGAGGAGTTCGGGCTGTTCTTCGAAGGAGGGGCGGAAGAAGTGCTGGTAGTGGCGGCGCATGGTGAGGGGGCCGTCGAGCCAGCCGGCGTTGAGGGCGGCGCCGTCGGGGTCGAGGCAGAGCAGGAGGTGCCAGGACAGGCCGGGGCGGGCGGGGGCGGCGAGGAGGAGTTCGGCCAGGCGCAGGGCGGCGGCGGTGCCGACGGGTTCGTTGGGGTGGGGGCCGCCGACGGCCAGGACGGTGTGCGGGCCGCGGTCGACGGAGAGCAGCAGCAGTGGCCGGCCGGCCCGGGAGCGGCCCACCTCGCGCAGGCGGCAGCGCTCGGGGTGGTGGCGCGCCAGTCGCCGTGCCGCGGCCTCGGCGCCGGCCACCGACGGGTAGCGGCCGACGCCGCCGTATACGGGTCGTGTGACGCGTGCCCGTTGGCCCGTGTCTGTCATCGTTCCCCTCGCACCGGGCACAGGCTGCGCCCCCGGAAACGTTTGCGCGGGCGCAGCCAGTACCGGATCAGTTGCCGATGGAGTTGCTGGCCGTGGTGGTTTCCTTCTTCTCCAGCCGGCGGATGAGGATTGCGGCAGGCGCCTCGACCAGTTCCTCCCCGTGCTCGGCGACCTCGGCCCGGACACTGCTGTCGTGTTCGCGCATGGTCAGCTCCTCTATGTCGATGGTGAGCAGAACATTCGGCAAATCCTTGCCAGTACCGCACGCCTCAACCGAGCATGTCAACAACGGAATCTGTTGGAGCGTCAGTTGGAGGACGTGTGCCGAGGTGGATGCGGCTACCGAAGATCAAACCGGAGCATGCCGCGTACCGCACGACCTCCGGGCGGATCCGGATCGGTGGCGTCGTGCACGGCATCGGTGCCGAGATCGAGGACCCGGACGGCTGGATTTGGACCCTGGTCTGTCTGCTCGACGGCACGCGGAGCCCCGACGAAGCCGTCGAGCAGACCGATGGACTCCCCCCGGGCACCGGGCGGCCCACGATC
>NZ_JBFBDY010000014.1:0-38961 GCF_040683475.1 Kitasatospora sp. NPDC093558
GATCTCCCAGCCCGGCATGACGCGGCGACCGGGCCGGGCGCGGCGCCGAGCAGGCCGTGGAGGCCTACAACGGCGCCCAGCTCGCGCTCACCCGGGCCCGCGCCGAGGAGGCAGCCGCCACCCAGCGGGCAGCTGCGGCGGAGACGGACCGGGTCGCCGCGGTCGAGGACGCCGCCCAGCTCGCCGCCGAAACGTACCGGCAGGGCGCCGGCGCCGAACTGGCCGCGCTCAACGCCCTGCTCCGCGCGCGCGGACCCCGCGAGCTCGGCGACCGCGCCACCGCGATCGGCGTCGCCAGCGACCGCACCCGGCAGATCCTCGACAACGCCACCGCCACGGCCGCCGCCGCGAGCCACGCCTCCGACGCCGCCCGGGCCGCCACCGAGGCCGCCGGGCGGGCCGCCGCCGAGGTCGGCGCCGCGCGGGGCCGAGCAGAGGAACGGCTGGCGGCGCAGCAGAGCGAGGTCCTCGCGATCGGCCGCCGCCGCGAGCAGCTGCTCGTCGACCTGGCCGCCGCCCGGCACACCACCGTCGAACTGGAGCGGCAGCGGCACGACGCGCTGGAGGCGATCGCCGCCCGCGAGGCCGAGGAGGCCGCCAGGGCCGCAGCCGAGAAGGCGGCGGCCGAACAGGCCGCGGCGGAGGCGGCCGCTGCTGCTGCCGCAGCCCAGGCCGACCCGGCGGCGCCGCCCGTCCGCCCGTGGTCCGCCGAGGGCGCGGCCGCCGCCATCGCCTTCGCCCGCTCGAAGATCGGCCTGCCGTACGTCTGGGGCGGCGAGGGCCCGGACGGCTACGACTGCTCCGGGCTGACGATGATGGCCTGGCGCGAGGGCGGCCGGCAGCTCAATCACTTCGCCGCCGACCAGTACGCGCAGAGCACCCCCGTCCGCTACCGCGACCTGCGCCCCGGCGACCTCGTCTTCTGGACCGACACCGGCCGCGCCGGCGACATCCACCACGTCGGCCTCTACATCGGCGACGACCAGATGATCGAGGCCCCGCGCGTCGGCATGCCGGTCAAGCAGGCCAGCCTCTGGATCATGGGCACCCCGGACTTCTACGCCCGCCCGTAGGGGGCGCCGGGCGCTATTGGCCCATCCACTCGAGGGACGGCACCGCGTCCCGTTGGACGCGCGCCAGCACGCTGTTCCGGATCCAGGCGGCGGAGAACGGCAGGACCAGGACGGAGACGCCGACCGCACCGCCGATCCGCCGTGACGTGAGGCTGTCGCACGCCGCCGTGTAGTACGAGTTGTCCGCGCCGTCGAAGAGGGCCGGCGCGCCGCAGTGGTTGTAGGGAGAGGCGCCGTCGGCGGTGACCGGGTAGAACGCCAGCCAGGCCGCCCAGATCCAGCCGATGACCGCCAGCGTTCCCATGGCATTCGCCCAGGCCCTCCGCCGTTGGTAGAGCTTCAGCGTGGCCGCGAAGTTGTCGTCCATGGCTCCCCCCGAGGAACTCGTCTGCGTCTGAACGACGTCGAGCATCCCAGGGCCGGTCCCGGGCCACCACCGGTTCCGGTGATCTTGTCGGTGCCCGCCGCTAGCGTGGGGAGTTCCGATCGTCGGCGAGGAGGCGCTGGTGCGGCTGCGGGATGTCGAAGAGGGCGATGCCGGGGCGTACGTGCGGATGCGGTGCGATCCCGTGATGATGGCCGAGCTCGGCGGGCCGCTGCCGGAGGAGAAGGTGCTCGAGCGGCTGCGCAAGGACGTGCGGGATGTCGCGGAGGACCGGTCGTGGATCAAGGCGATCGTCGTGCCGGACGGCGCCGGGGAGGTCATGGCCGGCGGGATCGCGCTCTGGTCGTACGAGGAGGACGGCGTTGCCGTCTCCGAGGTCGGCTGGATGGTGCTGCCCGAGTTCCAGGGCCGCGGGCTCGCGAAGGCGGCGGTCCGGGAACTGCTGGACGCGGCGGCGCGGGACGGCCGGTGGGGCGAGGTGCACGCGTTCCCGGCCGTGACCAACGGGCCGTCCAACGGGATCTGCCGGGCGCTCGGGTTCCGGCTGCTCGGCGAGCGCGACGTCGACTTCGCGGACCGCGTGCTGCACTGCCGGCACTGGGTGGTGAAGCCGGGGGAGCACGTCGGGTGAGGGCGTCGAATGAGGGCAGCGGGGGAGTGCGTCGGATCGTGCACGGATCGGGCACGAATAAATGAGATGCCGTCATTGGGGCCCGGTCGTACCGTGGCCCCATGGGCAACACGACCGACGATGGGGCCGTCGAGACGGTCAACGGAATTGAGATCCGCGCGATTTCCGAGGACGAGGTCGCCGCGTGGGACCGCGCGCTCGCCCTCGGCTTCCTGCGCTCGCACGTGGAGAGCGCCGCCGACTACCGCCGCCTGCAGTGGCAGCCGGGGCGTGTCCTCGGCGGCTTCGACGAGGGCCGCTGCATCGCCACCTTCCGCAGCTTCGACGTCGAGCTGACGGTCCCGGGTGGCGCCACCATCCCGGCCGACGCCGTCACCGCCGTCACGGTCAGTGCCACCCACCGCCGGCGCGGCCTGCTCAGCGCCATGATGCGGCGGGACTTGGCCGCCGCGCGCCGGCGCGGCTCGGCGGTCGCCGTGCTGATCGCCGCCGAGTTCAACATCTACGGCCGCTACGGCTTCGGCCCGGCCACCCGGGGCCACGGCTGGGACGTCGACCTCAACCGCACCCGCGGCCTGCGCGAGGGCCTGCCCACCGTCCTGGGCGGGCGGATCGACTTCGTCACCATGGAGGAGCTCCGCAAGATCGGGCCCGAGCTCCACGACCGCTGGCGGCTCACCCAGCCCGGCGCGCTCGCCCGCGACGAGCTGTGGTGGAAGCGCCACACCGGCGAGATCAAGGTGCCGGGCTTCGAGTTCAAGGAGCCGTTCGTCGCCGTCCACCGGGACGCCGAGGGCACCGCCACCGGCGCGGTGGCCTACCGCGTCGACGACACCTGGGACGGCAGCTACCCGAACTGCACGCTCACCGTGGTCGACTTCCTCGCCCTCGACCGGGCGACGGCGGCCGAGCTGTGGCGGTTCGTGCTCGCCGTCGACTGGGTGCGCAAGGTCGTCGTCGAGAACATCGGCCCGGACGACCCGCTGCCGCTGCTCCTCCAGGACCCGCGCGCCGCGACCCCGTACGTGGAGAACGCCGACTTCATGTGGCTGCGCGTGCTCGACGTCGAGGCGGCCTTCAACGCCCGCACGTACGGCGCGCCCGGGCGCGTGGTGCTGGAGGTCGAGGACCGGCTCGGCTTCGCGGCCGGCCGCTGGGCGATCGAGGTCGCCGCCGACGGAACCGGCCGCTGCACGCCGACCGACGACGCGGCCGATCTCGCCCTCGGCGCCTCCGAGTTGGGCACGCTCTACCTGGGCGGCGAGACGCTCCCGCGGCTGGCCGCGGCCGGCCTGGTCACCGAGCTGCGCCCGGGCGCAGCCGCCGCGGCCGACCTGCTGCTGCGCACCCCGCTGCTGTCCTGGAACCCGGACAGCTTCTGAGCCCAGGCGATCCCGGAGCCGGCCCGCATCCGCGCAGGCCGGCTCCCGCCGTTCCCAGGTGCCTTGCGTGGCGCCCTACTTGACGGCGGTCTTCCCGATCGTCGGCAGGATGAAGTCCTGGATCAGGCCCTTGGCATCGCGGACGATCGGGCGGAAGACCCGATAACGCGAGAGGTTGATCACCCGGGCGGCCATGGGGGTGGACCGACGGACGAACTCCCGGGTCCGCTCGGTGTCCTCGGTCCGGTCGAAGACCCAGTAGAGGACCACGACCATCAGGTGCAGCCAGAGCACGTCGGGCAGCAGCTCGACCAGCTCGGCGTCCAGTTTCGGTGCCAGCTCCGAGCCCTGCAGCACGTCGCGGAACAGCTCCACGGCCGTCGCTCGGGCGGGGTGGGACTCGTTCGAGAACGGGCTCAGCGAGCTGGACGGATCGGCGGCCGTGCGGAAGAACTGCGCGGCGAACTCGTGGTACGGCGCGGCGGTGTCGAGCCAGGACTCCAGCGCGATCTGCAGCCGCTCGGCGAAATCCCGGGTGTGGGCCATGCGCTTCCTGGCGTCCGCCGCATGGTCGTAGGTCATCCGGTCGTAGAATCCTTGGATCAAGAATTCCTTCGCCGCGAAATAGTAATAGGCATTTCCGACCGAGACTCCCGCCTCGGTGGCGATGGCGCGCATGGTGGTCTTCTCGTACCCGCGCTCCTGGAAGAGGCGCATCGCGGTCTCCAGGATCAGCGCCCTGGTGGCCTCGCTCTTGTCCGTCTTCGGCTGGGCACGGCTGCCCCGAGGCTCGGCGGGTGCTGCGGCGGTGGCTCGGGCCACCGCGGCCTCCTCCGTGCCGCCGGGGACTCCTGCTCCGGTCGTCCCGTCCGGTTCGTTGCTCGCTTCCAGGTCTGCCACGCCACGAGCCTAGCCGGAGACCAGGTTCCATCCGGTGTCGGTGCACACGGCACCGGATGCCCCCTCCACATCCGGTGCCGCCGCCCCGCCCCCGCTTCTTTCGAACGCGTTCAAAAGCATGCTGGAACTGTAGCGGGCTGGATTGAACATGTTCAACTCCTAGGGTGTGGGAGGCTCGTCACATGATCGGTTCCGAGCAGACCAGCATTCGGCGCGGCGGGGCGGACGACGCCGGGGCCGTCGCGGACCTCCACGCGCTCAGCTGGCGCACGACGTACCGGGGGATCGTCCCCGCGGAGGCGCTCGGCGACGGGCTGGCCGCCCAGCGCCGCGAGCTGTGGGCGCTGCGGCTGACCGTCGACTACGGGGACCCGGCCGCCACGCCAGAGCTGCTGATCGCCGAACGCGCCGGGGAGGTCGTCGGGTTCGCCTACCTTGTGCCGCAGTTGGACGGCCGGGTGCTGCTCGACAACCTGCACGTCCGGCCCGGCAGCACCGGCGGCGGCATCGGCCGCGCCCTGCTGGCCGAGGCCCGCGCACACGTCGCCGCACGGCACCCCGGAGCCGACCTGTACCTGGAGGTGCTGCGGGACAACACCCGCGCGGTCGCCTTCTACGAGCGCGAGGGCGGCCGGCGGACGGGCGAGCAGGAGGGCGTGTTCCCGGGCGGCCACGTGCTGCCCGAGTACGAGTACACCTGGCCGGCGGAGGTTCGGATTGCCGACGGTCCTCCGGCGGATTCTCAGAATGAACTCTGATGGAACCCGGCGTTCGAGGCTGCGTGGAGGCACCTCCGAATTGTGGGGGAGAGCGCGCTTCTGAGACCTGTGGCACGTTGCGCCGCGGCAGTGCTGTGAAAGCTGGCCGACTGGTTGTCGGTGCTGGCTGTTACGGTTCCCGCCGTGAAGCTCGTGATGCAGGTGAAGCTTGTGCCGGAGGCCGCCCAGGCCGCCGCGCTGCGGGCCACCCTGCGCACGGTCAATGAGGCTGCGTGCTGGGTGTCCGGCGTGGCGTTCGAGCGCCGGGTGCCGGGTGAGTACGAGCTTCGCAAGCACACCTATGGTGAGTTGAAGGCGCGCGGACTGGGCGCGCAGGCTGCCCAGCACGTCATCAAGAAGACCCGTGACGCCTACACGACGTTGAAGGCGAACATCCGTGCCGGTAACCTCGGCAGGCCCGGTTCCCAACGCCGGGTCAAGGCGGAGTCCAGACCGATCAGGTTCCGGCCCGACGCCGCGCAGCCCTATGACGACCGGTGCCTGTCCTGGCAGTTGGACGCAGGAACAGTGTCGATCTGGACCACGGCCGGCCGACTCAAGGGCGTGCGGATCGCGTGCTCGCCAGACGCGCTCACGACGCTTCGCCAGCACCGCAAGGGCGAGTCCGATCTGATCGAGCGCGACGGCCGGTTTTACCTGATCGCCACCTGCGACGTTCCCGAGGCCCCAATGAACGAGGACCCGGCCGGGTTCATCGGCGTGGATCTCGGCATCGCCAACATCGCCACCACCTCGACCGGGTACCGGGCGGCCGGGCGCGGCCTGACCCGGCACCGCAAGCGCCAACGCGACCTGCGCAGGAAGCTGCAGGCCAAGGGCACCAAGTCCGCCAAACGTCTCCTCAAGAAGCGTGCCCGCAAGGAGGCCCGGCACGCCGCCAACGTCAATCACGTTGTCGCCAAGACCATCGTCACCACCGCTGAACGCACCGGCTCCGGTATCGCCCTGGAAGACCTCATGGGCATCCGCGACCGGGTACGGCTCCGTAAGGACCAGCGGACCACTGTGCACTCGTGGGGCTTCCACCAGCTCGCCGCCTTCGTGGAGTACAAGGCCAAGCGCGCCGGGGTGCCGCTGGTGTACGTCGATCCGGCGTACACCAGCCAGGAATGCTCCCAGTGCCATCACATCGACCGGAAGAACCGCGTCGACCAGGCAACGTTCGCCTGCCGGTCCTGCGGGATCGTCATGCACGCGGACGACAACGCGTCCCACAACATCGCCCGCAAGGGCGAGACCGTGTGGAGAGCGGGGCGTGAGTCACGCGTCCCAGCCACCCCATAGGTGGCTCAGACGTGGGAGGCCACGCGGCAGCCAGCCGCACCCTACCCACAAGCCTTGCCGTTAGGTCGGGTCAAGTTGACTAGTCGTACACCGTCACCGGCACCCCCCGCTCCGCGAGCCGTGCCCGCACCAGTGGTTCGACCCGCTCCCAGCGCCCGCCGGCCAGCCCGCAGCCGATCCTCGGCATGTGGACGGAGGCGCCCAGCCCGGCCGCCCGCTCGGCCAGGGCGGCCAGCGCGGTGTCGATGGCCTCGTACCGCACCGGCACCCCGCTGGAGCGCCCGGTCCGGATGCCGCGCTGGCCGACCATGTTGGCCACCCAGACGTACGGCTCCACCTGCACCAACTGCAGCGCGCCCAGCCCGAAGTCGTTCTTCGCGCGCTCCCGGTGCCAGCGGCGGAATTCCGTCTCCGGCTCGGGCCAGCGCTTGGACAGGGCGAGGACGAACCCCTTGCCCCAGCCGCCGAGGTCGTTGCAGACGTGTGCGATCACCTTGACGCCCTTGGCCTGGGGCGCGGTGGCGTCGCCGCGGACGTACGTGATGGTCGACATGTCCGAACGCTAGCGCCCGGCACCGACAATCCGTTCGGAATTTTCCGCCGCCTCGCGCCCCGCCCCGGACGCCGCCCCGGACCCTGTCCCGCGCCGGCTCCCCGATGTCAGGTGGCGCCGCCCCGCGAGGGCGATCAGCAGGGCGAGCGCCGCTGCCCCGGCGGGCAGTGCGTAGCCGGTGCCGGGCGGGGCGTGCTCGGCGACCGTCCCGGCGATCGCCGCGCCCGCCGAGATGCCGACCACGATGCCGGACACCGCGACCGCCATGCCCTCGTTCAACTGCCGCTGCGGCAGCAGCTCCTGGACGAGGGTCATACCGGTCACCATGGTCGGCGCGGTGCCGGTGCCGGCCGCGAACAGGGCCAGTCCGAGCAGGCCGAGCCCGGCCCCGCCCAGCCCGGCGGCGAGCGGCAGGAACAGCAGCAGCGCCATCGTGGCGATCCCGCGCAGGAACCGCGCGCCCGGCGCGGAACGCGGCGCCAGCAGCCCGAAGAGCAGTCCGGCCACGCACGATCCGGCCGCCACGAGGCCCAGCAGCAAACCCGCGACCGGCTTGTGGCCGAGCGCGTCGGCGTACGCGACCGTGGTGATCTCCGTCGAGCCGAACACCACGCCGGTGGCGAGGAAGGTCAGCACGAGGACGCGCAGCCCGGGCGTGCGCAGCGGGGAGCCGTGGCGCAGCGCCACCGGCGCACCGGCCAGCGGTGGTTCGGTGCGTCGCTGGGCGGCGAACAGCAGGCTGCCGGTGCCGCCGAGCGTCCCGGCCGTGAGCAGCCCGGCCTCGGGCGCGACGGTCGTGCAGAGCAGCATGCCGAGGACCGGCCCGGCCATGAAGCAGAGCTCGTCCAGCGCCTGTTCGAGGGAGTTGGCCACGTGCCGGGCGGCGGGGTCGTCCCGGTAGAGGTGCGCCCAGCGGGCGCGGGCCATGCCGCCGAGGTTGGGTGCCGCGGCGCAGGCCGCCCAGCAGGCGTAGAGGGTCCAGTCGGGCGCGCCGAGCCGGACGCAGAGCACGAGGCCGAGCATCGGTACGGCGTTGTACAGCGTCGCCGGGACGGTCACCCGTGCCTGCCCGTAGCGGTCGACCAGCCGTCCGATCAGCGGCATCCCGATCGCGCCGGTGGCGAGCCCGGCCGCCGCGACGGTGCCCGCCAGCCCGTAGGAGCCGCGCCGCTCGGCGATCAGCACCACGAGCGAGACGCCGGTCATCGAGAGCGCGAGCCGCCCGAGCAGCCCGGCCAGCGTGAACGCGGTGGCGCCGGGCGCGGCGAACAGACGCCGGTACGAGGCGAGGACGGACGGGCCGTGGGTGGACGCGAAAAGGGCGCGCGGGGCCATGGGGCTCCTGGGGAGTCGTGGGGGTGTGGGGGGAACGCCCTCAGCCTCGCCCGGTGGCCCGTCCGCGGTCCAACACCTGTTCCGTCGCACTGACAACACGGTGTTGTTAATCTGCCGTCATGCCCGTCGACCTGCACCCCCGCCTGCTGCGCGGCTTCGTCGCGACCGCCGAGACGCTCCACTTCGGCCGGGCCGCCGGCCTGCTGCACGTGGCGCAGCAGGCGCTCAGCCGGGACGTCCGCGCCCTGGAGAAGCTGCTCGGCGACGCGCTGTTCACCCGCACCACCCGCAGCGTCGAACTCACCCCGGCCGGGCGGAGGTTGCTGCCGCAGGCCCGCCAACTCCTCGCCCTGCACGACGAGATCGTCGCGGGCGCCGCCGAACGGCCGCTCCTGCTCGACCTCAACAGCGATGTCACCGGCCCCGACCTGACCGCCGACCGGGTGCTCGCCCGGGCCCGCGCCGCCCGCCCCGAGGGCGAACTGCTGGCCCGCTTCCACGGCGGCCTCGCGGCGGCGGCCGGCGAACTGCTCGCCCACCGGCTGGACGTGTCCTTCGGCCGCTTCGCCGGGCTCCCCGCCGCTCTGCGTGGCCAACTCGTCCAGCTGCCCGTCCGGTTGGAGCACATCTCGGTGATGATGGCGGACACCCACCCGCTGGCCGGCCGCCCGGTGCTGCGCCTCGCCGACCTGACCGGGCACCCCGTCGACATCTGCGCCGGCAACCCGGCCACCACCGAGTGGACCGACCTCGGCACCCGCCTGCTGCGCGAGCACGGCCTGACCGCGGCGGCCCCGTACGTGCCGCCGGTCGGCGTGGATGAGACCGCCCGCTACCTGGCGCGGCACGGCGACGCGATGCTGACCACGGTCGGCGGCCCGCGCATCCCGGGCGCCGTGAACGTGCCACTGGTCGAGCCGGTGCCGCTCTGCCTGGTCAGCCTGGTGCACCGGCCGGGGCTGCGGCACCCCGGTCTGACGGCGCTGGCCGGGGTGGCGGCCGAACTCGGCGCGGCCGAGGGCTGGCTGCGCCGCCCGCCGGGCAGCTGGCTGCCGTCGCCGGACGCGGCGCTGCTCCCGGGCTGAGGCGGCGCTGCTCCCCAGGTGAGGCCGGCTGAGGCGGACGCGCCGCTGTGGCCCCCTGTTGTGCGCGGAAACGAAGCACCGCCCCTGCCGTTCGGGGGTCGGCTGGGGCGGTGCGGCTGCGGGCGCAGCGCTCGGCCGGGTCAGGCGGCCTTCACGGCGGAGATGTCGAAGCTGAGCTTGACCTTCTCGCCGATCAGCACGCCGCCGGTCTCCAGCGCCGCGTTGTAGCTCAGGCCGAAGTCGCTGCGGTCGACGACGGCGGTGCCCTCGAAGCCGACCCGCGCGGCGCCGTAGGCGTCAGTGGCGCTGCCGGTGTAGTCGAGGTCGAGGACGATCGGGCGGGTCGTGCCCTTGATCGTGAGGTCGCCGGTCATCCGGTAGGAGTCGCCGCGCAGCCGCTCGGCCGAGGTGCTGCGGAAGCGGATCTCCGGGTGGGTGTCGACGGCGAAGAAGTCGCCGGTGCGCAGGTGCTCGTCGCGCTGGGCCTGGTTGGTGTCGATGCTGGCGACCTTGATCACCAGTTCGGCGCTCGAGTTGCCGGGCGTGGTGCCGTCGAGGTGGAGCTTGCCGTCGTAGTCGGTGAAGCGGCCCTTGACGTTCGTGACCATCGCGTGGCGCACCGAGAAGCCGACCTCGCTGTGTGCGGTGTCGATCGTCCAGTCGCCGGTCAGGTGGGCGAGGTCCGGCCCGGCCGGGGCCTCGACGACGGCGGTGGCGGTCTTGATGCGGTTGAACAGGCCCATGGCTCCTCCTCGGGTTCGAAGCCATTTTGTTTAGGCTTCAACTTCTTTCTGGAACCACCATAGACCCGCCTCGTTCAAACTTCAACCACTCTGGTGTGTCAGTGGCCGCGATTACGCTTCCAGGGCGACCCCGGTCAATCCACGAGCAGTCCCGCCACCCCTGAGAGGCCCGCCCATGTTCGTCCTGCACGCGCTCTGGCGCGCGGACGGCAGGCTGGCGCTCTGGGCCGAGGACGCCCGCCGCCACCCCACCGCGACGGCGGCCGAACCGCCCGACCGGACGGCCCCGCGCGCTCACCCGTACGCCTGCCCGGCCGCCGAGGTCGCCGCCGTGCTCGGCGGGATCGGCCCGGGCCTCGGCTGGCTCGCCGGCCAGGCGCCCGAACGCTGGGCCACCCTGCTGCTGCCGACGGCCGGCGCCCTGCCCGCGCCCTCCCCCGACCTGCCGGTCACCCCCGTGCGCGGTGCGGCGGTGCTCACGCCGTGGCGGGTGCCCGCGCTGCTCTTCGACGCCGGGGCGGCGGCCCAGCTCCTGGGCGAGGTCTTCGACCCGCACTGGGCCGTGACCGGCACCGAGCTGCCCGGCGTCGGGCGCGCCGACGTCGTCCACGGGCCGTCGCTGCGCTGGCTCACCGCCGTGCACGACCTCGCCTGGCGGACGGTCGGCGGCGGCCGGGTGCTGCCGCTGCTCCCGGCGGACGGCGCCCCGCAGGCCCGCTGGCTGCCGGACCTCACCCCCGAGGGCCGCCGCGAGGCCGCCGCCCTGGCCGCCGGCTGCCCGCCCGTGGCCCTGGGGGAGTGGCCGCCCACCGGCGCCACCGGGGAGTCGCTGGCGGACGCCGCCCTGAGCACCCTCGTGGACGCCGAGGCCAGGTCCGCCCTCGCCGCCGCGCCCCCGCTCCTGCCCGGCGACGGCGCCCCGGCGGGCGCGGCCGAGCACTGGCTGACGGCCCTCGCCGCCCCGGACGCCGCGTTCACCGCCGACCGGGACGACCTGGCCGACCTGCGCCGCCGGCTCGCCGCCTGGTACGCCGCCGCCGAGCCCACCGACCCCGCCCTGCGGCTCTGCTTCCGCCTCCTGGAGCCGCTCGGCCCGGACGACGGCGATCCCGAGGGCCGCCCGTCCGACGACGCCTGGCAGGTGGAGCTCCTGCTCCAGGCCGTCGACGAGCCGTCCCTGCTGGTCCGCGCCGCCGACCTGCACGAGGGCGGGGCCGCGCGCGCCGCGCTCGTCCGCAAGGCCGACGACCCGGCCGACGTCCTCGCCGCCGAGCTCGCCCGCGCCGCCCACCGCTGGCCGGAGCTGGACGGGCTGCGCCACCGCTCCCGCCCGTCCGCCGTCCCGCTCGACCGCGCCGGGGCCCTGGACTTCCTGCGCAGCGCGGCGCCCGCCCTCGCCGAGAGCGGGTTCGGCGTGCTGCTCCCGGCCTGGTGGCGCCGCAAGCCCCGGCTCGGACTCGCCCTGCGCGTCACCACCCCGCCCGCGCCCGGCTCGCTCGCCGTCACCAGCCAGGTGGACCGGGACGCCGTCGTCGCGTTCCGCTGGCAGGCGGCACTCGGCCCGGACGGCGATCCGCTCACCGAGCGGGAGATCGCCGAACTGGCCGCCGCCAAACAGGGGTTGGTCCGGGTGCGGGGCACCTGGCTGGAGGCCGACCCGGAGCAGATCGCCGCCGCGCTCGCCTTCCTCGACCACCGGCGGGACACCGCCGTCGCCACGACGCAGGTGCTGCGCATGGCGCTCGACCCCGAAGCGACGGTCGCCGGCCTGCCGGTCACCGCCGTCCGGGCCGACGGCCCGCTCGGCGACCTGCTCGCCGGGCGCACCCCCACCACCCCGGCACCCACGCTCCCGACGGACTTCCGCGCGACCCTCCGCCCGTACCAGGAACGGGGGTTGGCCTGGCTGCGGACGATGGCCGGGCTCGGCCTCGGCGCCGTCCTGGCCGACGACATGGGCCTCGGCAAGACCGTGCAGACCCTCGCCCTGCTGGCCGCCGAGCAGGCGGACGGCGCGAAGGACCCCACCCTCCTGGTCTGCCCGATGTCCCTGGTCGGGAACTGGCAGCGCGAGACCGAGCGCTTCGCCCCCGGTCTGCGCACCCACGTCCACCACGGCTCGGGCCGCCTCGGCGCGGACGAACTCGCCGCCACCGCAAGCGACATGGACCTCGTCATCACCACCTACGGGCTGGTCCAGCGCGACCTCGCGGCCCTGCGGAAGGTCCGCTGGCGCCGGGTCGTGGCCGACGAGGCGCAGCACGTCAAGAACGCCGGCACCGCCCAGGCGCGGGCGATCCGCGCCCTGCCCGCCGCCGTGCACCGGATCGCCCTGACCGGCACCCCGGTGGAGAACCGGCTGTCCGAGCTGCACGCCGTCCTGGACTTCGCCAACCCCGGGCTGCTCGGCCCGGCCGAGCGCTTCAAGGAGCGCTACGCGATCCCCGTCGAACTGCACCGCAGCCCCGACCGCACCGCCGAACTCCGGCGCCGCACCGGCCCGTTCGTCCTGCGCCGGCTCAAGACCGACCCGGCGGTGGCGGCCGAACTGCCCGCCAAGCAGGAGATGACCGTCTGGTGCAACCTCACCGCCGAACAGGCCGGGCTCTACCAGGCGGTGGTGGCCGACCTGCTGCGCCGGGTCGAGGGCATCCGGGGCGTCGAGCGGCGCGGCACGGTGCTCGCCGCGATCGGCAAGCTCAAGCAGGTGTGCAACCATCCGGCCCAACTGCTGCACGACGGATCGGCGTTGGGCGAGCGCTCGGGCAAGGTCGCCCGGCTGGCCGAGCTCCTCGAAGAGGCGCTCGCCGAGGGCGACCGCACCCTGGTGTTCACCCAGTACGCCGAGTTCGGCGCGATGCTCCGCCCGTACCTGGCCCGGCGGCTCGGCGAGGAGGTGCTCTACCTGCACGGCGGACTCTCCCGGGCCCGCCGCGAGGAGCTCGTCGAGCGCTTCCAATCCCCGGACGGGCCACGGGTGTTCATCCTCTCCCTGCGGGCCGGTGGCACCGGGCTCAACCTCACCGCCGCCAACCAGGTGATCCACCTCGACCGCTGGTGGAACCCGGCGGTCGAGGAGCAGGCCACCGACCGCGCCTTCCGGATCGGCCAGCGCCGCGACGTCCAGGTGCGCCGACTGGTCTGCGTCGGCACGGTCGAGGAGCGGATCGACGAACTCCTCACCGCCAAGCGCGCGTTGGCCGAAACGGTGGTGGGAGAGGGCGAGCACTGGCTCACCGATCTCCCCGCCGACGCACTGCGCGAACTGATCGAACTCACCCGCGACGACGCGGTGGCCGAGGAGGACGCATGACCGAGCGAGACACGGCCCCCGCCGTGAACGTCGCCGCCTACTGGCGAGGCGACTTCACCCTGCGCACGGAGGAACCCGCCGAAGAGGACGAACCCTCGCTCCGCCGCCTCGGCCCGTCCGGCATCACCGTGCGCGGACGCGACCTCGCCGCCGTGCTCGCCCCCGCCTACGACACGTTCCGTGACTGACCGGCGCCACCCTGAGGTAGCGTCATACGGGTGACCGTTCCACTCGAACACCCAGGCCTGGCCGCCTTCGAAGCGCACCGACGGATGATCTTCGGCATCGCCTACCGGATGCTCGGCAGCGTCGCCGACGCCGAGGACCTCGTCCAGGACACGTGGCTGCGCTGGAGCCAGGTCACCGGCCCCATTGCCAACCCGGCCGGCTACCTCGCCCGGACGGTCACCAACCTCGCCCTCAACCGGCTCGACTCGGCCGCCGTCCGCCGCGAGTCCTACGTCGGCCCGTGGCTGCCCGAACCGCTCGTCGGCGAGCCGGACGCGACCGAGGACGTCGAACGCGCCGAGACCGTCTCGCTCGCCGTCATGGTGCTGCTGGAGAGCCTCTCCCCGCTGGAGCGGGCCGTCTTCGTCCTCAAGGAGGTCTTCGGCTTCTCCTACAAGGAGATCGGCGAGGCCCTCGACCGCACCGAGGCCGGCTGCCGCCAGGTCGGCAGCCGCGCCAAGGCCCACGTCCAGGCAGGACGGCCGCGCTACGAAGCCCCGGCGGACCTGCGCCGCCGCGCCACCGACGAGTTCCTCGCGGCCTGCGTTGGAGGCGACCTCAACCGGATGCTGGAGCTGCTCGCCCCCGACGTCACCGCCTGGACCGACGGCGGCGGCGTCGTCCGCGCCGCCCTGCGCCCCGTCACCGGCGCCGACAACGTGGCCCGCTACGTCCTCGGCGTCATCAAGCAACTCGGCGAAGCCGGCGTCCGCCCGGCCCTCGTCAACGGCCAACCCGGCCTCCTGCTCACGGTGGGCGACCGCGTCGACACCGTCGCGGTCCTCGAATTCACCGAGGGCCCCGACGGCGCACCCCTCATCGCAGCCGTGCGCTCGGTCCGCAACCCGCACAAGCTCACCCGCCTCAACGCTTGACCCTCCACCTGGTCGAGGAACCACAGTGAGCGGCATGGAGAGCGACCTGCACAGCATCGGCGAACTGGCCCGCGCCACCGGCCTGGGCGTCGGCACCCTGCGCTACTACGACGGCGCCGACGTGCTCGCCCCCGCCGCCGTGGACCCGCAGACCGGCTACCGCTGGTACGGCCCCCGCCAACTCGCCGACGCCCGGCTCCTCGCCCGGCTGCGCCGCGTGGGCCTGCCACTGGCGGGCATCCGCGCGGTCCTCGGCGCCGGCTCCGCCGAGGCCCACCGGGTGGTCGACGCGCACCTGCGCCGCCTGGAGGACGGCCTCGCCGACGCCCGCCGCGAGCTCTCCCTGATCCGCACGCTGATCGACCAGAGGGAGCACCCGATGACCACCACCCCCGCCGAACTCCGGCTCACCGTCCCGGCCCCCGAACTGGCCGCCGCCCTGGACGCGGTGCGCTTCGCCGTCTGCGAGGACCCCGAACTCCCGGTCCTCGCCGGGGTGCTGTTCGAAGTGGACGGAGCCGCACTGCGCCTGGTCGCCACCGACCGCTACCGGATGGCCCTCGCCGAGGTGCCCCTGCCGGAGGCCCCCGACACGGAGCCGCAGCCCGGCACGATCGTCCCCACGGCCCTGGCGGACGCCCTGCGCGCACTGCTCGCCACCGGCGCAGCCGAAGCCGAACTGACCCTGGACAGCACCCGTTTCCGCGTCGAAACCGGCGGCCACCGGATCGAGGGCAGCACCCCCGACCTCGACTACCCGGACTACCGCACGCTCACCCGCCTCGACCCGCTGCACCGGGTCGACGTCCCCGCCGCCGACCTGCGCGGCGCCGTCGAGTCCGGCGCCACCCACACCCTGCCGTCCGGCCCCGACGGCACGGACTGCACGGTCACCGTCCTCGCCGTCACAGCAGACGGCCGAATCGCGGTGGCCCAGCCCGAAGCCGCCCCCGCACAAGGCGAACTCCGGGTGGCGGTCAACCGGGACTTCCTGCTGGAGGCCCTGGAGGCCGGCCGGCCCGAACAACTGGTCCTCGAACTCGGCGGCCCGATCGCCCCGCTGGCGATCCGCGCCCCCGGCCGCGACGGCACATTCTCCGTCCTGATGCCGATCCGAGTGCCCGAACTCGTACGATCCGCCGAGTGATCAGATGAGCTGACGAACCGTAGCGTCGCCACCATGGACTTCGCCACAGCCTGGGCCTCACTCCCGCCCGCCGCCCGCCGCTGCCTGGAACTGGCCCACCGAGCCTGGCTGGACGGAGGACTACCCGTCGGCGCGGTACTCACCGACCGAAACGGCGAGATCGTCGCAGAGGGCCGCAACCGCGCGTACGACGCCCCCGGCGGCCCGGACGCCCTCCAGGGAACCCCACTCGCCCACGCCGAACTCAACGCCCTGGCCGCAGCGAGAACCGGCTGGGACCTGGCGACCCACACCCTGTGGAGCAGCCACCGGCCATGCGCGATGTGCACGGCAGCCGCCGGATTCACCGGAGTGGGAACGGTCCACTACCTCGCCACCGACCCCTGGGCCGACACCACAGGCCACCGAGCCACCACCGAAGTCCCCGTCGTAGGCCCCACCAAGGAACGCTGGGCGGCGGTGGTGGCCACCGCACTCTTCCTGGCCGACACCATCCGCAGGTCGGGCCCCGACCACCCCATCATCCACACGGCAGAGCCCGCCACGACAACCGTGGCCACGGCCTTCACAAAGACCACAGCCCCGGACCTACAAGCCCTCGTCGCTCAGACGTGGCCGGTGATCACCAGGGCAGCAACCCACTAAGCCCAGCCGCAACCACCCACCGCACCCCTATCCCCATCTCCACCCCTATCCCCATTCCCAAGCCGCACCGATGCACCCACCCCCACCACCCCCTCACCCCTATCCCTCCCAAGGCGAGAGGGTGCGCTGCGGGAGGGGGTGGCGGAGGGGGTGGCCGCGGAGAGGGGCGTGACGGGTGATTTTCAGACTGCCAACGGAGAGAACACCCCGCCCACAGGGTCGGCAGTCGGAAAATCATCCAGCCCCCGGAGCGGCCACCCCCGGAGCCACCCCCGGCGTCACCCACCCACCCGAAAGCCCACCCCCACACCCGAGCCCCGCGCAGCGGCCCCCAACATTTGCTCCAGTTAGCACCCTGCTTGCATTTGCAAGCACCATGTTGCACCCTGTCCATATGGCCTCACTGAACGTCGGCTCGCTCGGCGAGTACATCCGCGAGCAGCGCCGCAACGCGCAGTACTCACTGCGCCAGCTGGCGGAGGCCGCCGGCGTGTCCAACCCGTACCTCAGCCAGATCGAGCGAGGGTTGCGCAAGCCGAGCGCGGAGATCCTCCAGCAGATCGCGAAGGCGCTGCGGATCTCGGCCGAGACGCTGTACGTCCAGGCCGGGATCCTGGAGGAGCGGCGGGACGAGGGCCTGGAGCTGAGGGCCTCGATCCTGGCCGATCCGCTGATCAACGAGCAGCAGAAGCAGGCGCTGCTCGCGGTCTATGAAGCCTTCCTGAAGGAGAACGCCGCCCTCAGGGCCCCGGCAGCCGGCGCCACCGCAGAAACCACCGTCACCACTGCCGGCACCGCAGACACCGCCGGCACCGCCGACACCCGCACCAAGCCGGCAAAAACGACGACCGACGGCCCAGCCGCCTAGACACCCACCGGGAGGACCGGTCATGCCGATCACCGACGAGCTCAAGAAGACCCTCACCGACCCGACCCCGCTGTACGCCCTCGCCGGCGCCGGTGACCTCGCCTACGAGAAGCTGCGCGAGGTGCCGGGCAAGGTCGAGGCGCTGGCCGCGGACCGCAAGGGCGCGCAGGAGAAGGCCGGCGCCCGGCTGCAGGAGGCGCAGGCGAAGATCGCCGAGGCGCAGGCCAAGGTGACCGAGACGGTCACGACGCTCCCCACGGACTTCAAGGCGTTGCAGGAGCGTGCCCAGGACTTCGCCCTCCAGCAGGTCGGCCGCGCGGTCGAGCTGGCGGTGAAGGCGAAGGAGACCTACGACGAGCTGGCCGAACGCGGCAAGGTGGTAGTCGAGCGCACGCGCCCCGGCACGCCTGCCGAGCCCGCCGTGATCGACGCCGAGATCATCGAAGACGACTCCACCGCTCCCGAACCCCAGCCCACCCCGAAGAAGAGCTCCCGCACCCGCAAGGACGCCACCGGCGGGGAGTGAAGTCCCACCGAACGGGGCACATCCGGTCACCGCGGAACGTTGACGGGTGGGCGGACGGTCGCCGTGCCAGGATGGGCGGCGGCCCGGACACCGGAGCCGAGAGACAGAGGAGAGCACGATGGGCGGAGTGAACCAGATTCTGGGCCTGGCCTATCTGAACCCGATCTGGTGGATGTCCGTCGCCATCCTGGGCTTCAAGCTGTTCGCGCTGATCGACGGCGCGTCCCGCCGGGAGGACGCCTACCGGGCCGCGGACAAGAAGACCAAGGGATTCTGGCTGGCCATCCTGGGGATCGCGTTCGGCTGGGACCTGTTGTTCGGCGTGAACTTCTTCACCGGCATCGGGACGCTCGCCGGGCTGGTGGCGTCGATCGTCTACATGGTGGACGTGCGCCCGGCGATTCGGGAGCTGACCAACCGAGGCGGTCGGGGCGGCGGCCGGAGCAACATGGGCCCGTACGGCCCCTGGTAAGCCGAGCGGACCACAACACTGCCCGGGGAAGGCGAAAAGGCCTCCCCGGGCAGCACCGTCTCCGCGCCCTTACCGCCGCCTGCCCACCCCTCACCCCAAAATCAACTGCACCGGATTCCGCTCCAGCAGCAACACCGCGACGTCGTCCGTGAGCGCGCCGCCGTTCAGCTCCTCGACCTCGGCGATCGCACTATCGACCAGCCGCCCCCGGGTGAGCCCCGCCGACTGGTGGTCGCCGATCAGGTCGGCGAGGCCGTCCTGGCCGAGGCGGCGCGACCCGGCCCCGACCCGGCCTTCGATGAGTCCGTCGGTGTAGAGCAACAGCCGCCAGCCGGGCCGGAGTTCGAGTTCGTGCGCGGGCCAGGCGGCCTCGCCGTCGTCGCACGGGAGGAGGCCGAGCGCGGGCCCGGCGAGGTCGGAGGGCAGGGTCAGCGGCTGGTGGTCGGCGCCGAGCAGCAGGGGCGCGGGGTGCCCGGCGAGGTAGAGGCGGGCCCGTTCGCAGGCGCCGAGCGCGTCGAGGTCGCCGCACTCGCCGCCGGGTTCGATCACGAGCATGCAGAGCGTCGCGAAGATCTCGTCGCTGCGGCGCTCGTGTTCGAGGACGTGCTGGAGGGTGGTGAGCAGGGCCTCGCCGGTGAGGCCCGCGAAGACGAGGGTGCGCCACGCTATGCGGAGCGCGACGCCGAGCGCGGCCTCGTCCGGGCCGTGGCCGCAGACGTCGCCGATCACGACGTGGATGGTGCCGTCGTCGGTGCGGACGGCGTCGTAGAAGTCGCCGCCGAGCAGGGCGCGGCGGCGGCCGGGGCGGTAGCGGCGGGTGAAGGAGAGGCCGGCGCCGTCGAGCAGCGGGGTGGGCAGCAGGTGGCGCTGGAGGCGGGCGTTCTCCTGGCCGCGCAGTTCGGCCTCGACCAGGCGGCGCTGGGACTCGTCGGCGCGCTTGCGCTCGACGGCGTAGCGCAGGGCGCGGGCGAGCAGCGGGCCGTCCGTCTCGTGCTTGATCAGGAAGTCCTGGGCGCCGGCGGCGACGGCGGCGGCACCCAGTTCGGCGCCGGCCGCGTCGGTGAGGACGACGACGGCGGTGTGCGGGGCCCGGCGGAGCAGTTCGTGCAGGCCTTGCAGCCCGTCGGAGATGTCCCCGTCCTCGGCGGCCGGGAGGTGCCCCCAGGACGGGCCCGGGAAGCCGGAGGGGGCGGCGAGGTCGAGCAGGACGCAGCTGAACTCGGTGCCGCGGGGGCGGCCGCGCCGGGTGCCGGTGGGCGGCGGGGCGAGCAGGGCGGTGGCCTGGTCGAGGCCGCGGGCCCAGTGCACCTCGATGGCGGTGCCGCTGTCGGCGACGGCGGCCTTGATCAGCTGGGCGTCGGAGGCGTCGTCCTCGATCACCAGGAGTTTGAGCGGGGCGCCGCCGGCCCCGGGGTCGCGCTCGCCGGCCGCCGGGAGGTTTCCGGCGCGCGACCGGGGGTGAGGTATCGGGGGAGCGTCCGTGAGCGGGGCGACCGGGACGGGGTGGGTGCGGGCACGGCGGGGGAGGGCGCCGTCGAGGGCGTCCGTCAGGTCCGCGGCACCAAGTGCCCGCCCGTCTCCCGTTGCGGGCATCGGTGGTTCCTCCCTTTCCCCGAGTGCGTAACGGCCGGTGTCCGTCCGCAGTGCCCGCGTGGCACCCTGCGGCGGGGAACTTCTCGCGACCATAACGTGATCTCCGGGGATTTCTCTGGCCCGCAGGCGCCGTTGTGGCTATTGCCACGCCGGTGGCGGTGTGGTGATCGGACTCGGGCTACGGCTCGGACGACGGCTCGGTCCCGGCCCCGGCGGGTGCCGGGGCGGGCGGAGGAGGTGGCACGGAATGATGACGCGGATCACCCTGGTCGAGGGTGACATCACGGAGCAGCAGGTGGACGCGGTGGTGAACGCCGCGAACTCCTCTCTGCTGGGCGGCGGCGGGGTGGACGGCGCGATCCACCGCAAGGGCGGGCCGCAGGTCCTGGAGGAGTGCCGGCGGCTGCGCGCCTCGCACTGGGGCAAGGGGCTGCCCACCGGGCGGGCGGTGGCGACGACGGCCGGCCGGCTGCCGGCGCGGTGGGTGGTGCACACCGTCGGGCCGGTGTACCGGGCGGAGGATTACGAGGAGCGGGCGGAGCTGCTGGCCTCCTGCTATCGCGAGTCGCTGCGGACGGCGGCGGAGCTGGGCGCGCGCACGGTGGCCTTCCCGGCGGTGTCGGCCGGGATCTACGGGTGGCCGCCGGCCGACGCGGCCCGGATCGCGCTCTCCACCGTCGCCGAGGCGGTGGGCAGCGGCGACATGCGGGCCGGGGCGGGGCTGGACGAGGTGCGGTTCGTGCTGTTCGGGGCGGAGATGTACGGCGTGTTCGAACGGACGTGGGCAGGGCTGCGGGCGGACGGCGGCTGAGCCGGACACCGGGGCTGGACGACCGGGCCTGACACCCGGGCCGGACGTGCGGTGGGCGGGCGGCGGTGTGGGCGCCGCCCGGTGCCCCCCATCGTGGCGTGACGAGGCGTCAACGCGCCAGAGGAATTCGATAACTCGTTCGAGTTAAACGCACGCGTCACGCGCCATGTCACCGCCGCTCCCAAGACGCCAGGCCCGGCCGGCACCCCGCTACGGCGCGAGCACCCCGGTACGGCCCGGCCAGCACCCCCCCTACGGCGCGAGCGCCGCCCAGGGCACCGTGACCTCGCCCTGCCGCCACCGCCCGCGCGCGTCCACCAGCGGCCAGTCGCCCGCGAGCGCGGCGCACGCGGCCACCCAGCGCTGGCGCGCACCGAACGCGCCGTACGGCGCCGCGGCCGCCCAGGCCCGGTCGAAGTCGGCCAGGAGGCGGTGTACCGGCCGGCCCGGCACGTTGTGGTGGATGAGGGCCTTCGGCAGCCGCTCGGCGAGGTCGGAGGGCCGGTCGAGGCCGCCCAGCCGGGCCGCGAAGGTGACCGTCCGCGGTCCCTCGGGGCCGAGCGCGACCCAGACGTGCCGCCGCCCGATCTCGTCGCAGGTGCCTTCGACGAGCAGCCCGTCGGGCGCCAGCCGCGCGCAGAGCCGCTCCCACACCGCGGCCACCGCCGACTCGTCGTACTGCCGCAGGACGTTGGCGGCGCGGATGAGCTGGGCCGGGGCCCCGCCGTCCAGCGGCACCTCGAAGCCGCCGCGCCGGAAGCTGAGCAGCGGCGGCTCGGCGTAGGGCAGGGCGGCGGTGACCCGCTCCGGCTCGATCTCGATCCCGACCACCCGGACGTCCGGCCGCACCGCGCGGAGCCGTCCGGCCAGCTCGACGGCGGTCCAGGGCGCGGCGCCGTAACCGAGGTCGACGGCGACCGGCGGCCGGTCGGCGGAGCGCAGCGTGCGGCCGAGGGTGTGGGCGATCCAGCGGTCCATCCGCCGCAGCCGGTTGGTGTTGGTGGTCCCCCGGGTGACCGTCCCGACCGGCCGCCCGGTGCGTCCGCGGGCGGACGGGGGCGAGGGGTCGAAGGAGGCGGCCATGTCCAGAAGGGTACCGAGGAGCCCGGGCCGACCCCTCCCACCTGCACCGTTGCCCCTCGGTGAAGCTCGCGCGGACCTCGGGCCGAGCTCGCGCGGAACTCGGGTGGATCTCGGGCGGCGATCCGGGAATGCCGGACATCATCCGGGTGGTTGGCACACTGGTGGTGATGTGTGGGCCCGGACGGGGCAGCGCACACCGGACAGCAGGCGGGCCGGATGCGGGCCGCCGGAGACGGGCCGCACAGAGGAGGCTTCAGCCAGGTGATCCAGCACCCCGTCCGTTCGGTACGCCGCGCCCAGCCGGCCGCGCCCGCGCGCGGCCGTCTCCAGTCGCTCGTCACGGGCCGCCGCCGGCCCCGCCGGATAGCCATGCTCAGCGTGCACACCTCGCCGCTGCACCAGCCCGGCACCGGCGACGCGGGCGGGATGAACGTCTACATCGTGGAGCTGGCCAAGCGCCTCGCCGCGCTCGACGTCGAGGTCGAGGTGTTCACCCGGGCGACCTGCTCGGACGACGCCCCCACCGTCGAGCTGGCCCCGGGCGTCCTGGTGCGGCACGTCACCGCCGGGCCGTACGAGGGCCTGATCAAGGAGGACCTGCCGGCCCAGCTGTGCGCCTTCACCCACGGCGTGCTGCGGACGGAGGCGGGCCACCGCCCCGGCCACTACGACCTCGTGCACTCGCACTACTGGCTCTCCGGGCAGGTCGGCTGGCTGGCCGCCCAGCGCTGGGGCGTGCCGCTGGTGCACACCATGCACACCATGGCGAAGGTGAAGAACGCCGCCCTGGCCGAGGGCGACACGCCCGAGCCCGCGGCCCGGGTGATCGGCGAGACCCAGGTGGTCGAGGCCGCCGACCGGCTGATCGCGAACACCACCGAGGAGGCCGCCGAGCTGGCCCGGCACTACGCGGCGCGCCCGGACCAGCTCGCCGTCGTCCACCCGGGCGTCAACCTCGACGTCTTCCGGCCCGGCGGGCCGCAGGCGCGGGCGGGCGCGCGGGCCCGGCTGGGCCTGCCGCAGGACGCCGCCGTGCTGCTGTTCGCCGGCCGGATACAGCCGCTGAAGGCGCCGGACGTGCTGCTGCGCGCCGTCGCCGAGTTGGTCGAGCGCCGCCCCGCCCTGCGCGCGCGGCTGGTCGTCCCGGTGGTCGGCGGGCCGTCCGGCAGCGGGCTGGCCCGGCCGGAGAGCCTGCACAAGCTCGCCGCCCAGCTGGGCATCTCCGACGTGGTCCGGTTCCACCCGCCGGTCGGCCAGGCGCAGCTCGCGGACTGGTACCGGGCGGCGACGGCCCTCGTCATGCCCTCGCACAGCGAGTCCTTCGGGCTGGTCGCCCTGGAGGCGCAGGCCTGCGGCACCCCGGTGGTGGCCGCGGCGGTCGGCGGCCTGCCGGTGGCGGTGCGGGACGGCGAGACCGGCACGCTGGTCCATGGCCACGACCCGCGGGACTGGTCGCACGCGCTGGAGCCGTACGTCACCGATCCCGGGCTGGTCGAGCGGCGGGGTGCGGCGGCGGCCCGGCACGCGTCCGGCTTCGGCTGGGACACCGCCGCGGCGACCACCGCCGAGGTGTACGCCGGCACCCTGGCCCGCCCGGCGGGGCGCCTCGCGTCGGCCCGCCGCCGGCTGGCCTGACCCGCCCCGCCCCGCCGCCGACTGGCCTGACCCGCCCCGCCGCCGACTGGCCTGACCCGCCCCGCCGCCGGCTGGCCTGACCCGTGCTGCCCTCGTCCTGCCCCGCCCTACCGCCGGAAGGCCCCCGCCTGCTGCGCAGGCCCCGTACCGCCGAGTAACGTCACCCCCATGGCAACCCGTACCAAGGACGAGGCCCTGACCCTCCTGCGCACCGCCCTGGACGACGCCGGCGTGGCCTGGGAGCCGGCCGCCGCCGACCCGTACACGCTGGTGGCGACCCTCCCGGGCACCCGCAAGCTGAGCACCACCTGCGCCCTGCGGGTCGGCGACCACACGCTCTCGGTGAACGCCTTCGTGATCCGCCGCCCGGACGAGAACCACGAGGCCGTCTACCGCTGGCTGCTGGAGCGCAACACCCGGCTCTACGGCGTCGCCTACGCGATGGACGCGCTCGGCGACGTCTACCTGGCCGGCCGCCTCCCGCTGGAGTCGCTCACCGGGGACGCCGTCGACCGGCTGCTCGGGACGGTGCTGGAGAACGCCGACGAGCCGTTCAACACGCTGCTGGAGCTGGGCTTTGCCTCGGCGATCCGGCGGGAGTGGGAGTGGCGGACCAAGCGCGGGGAGTCCACCCGCAACCTGGCCGCCTTCGCCCACCTGGCCGCCCCGAAGGCCGACTGACCCGGCCGTCCGCCGCAGGAGCGTCAGGCGCCCGCCGGAGCCTTCACGGCTTCCACAGCCTTCACAGGCTCCACGGCTGCGGCACCCGCGGCGGGCGCAACCTCCGTGACGTCGCCGGAAGCGCTCACCGCGGCGCCCGTCCGGCGGCCCAGCACCACGTACCCGAGCGCCGCGGCGCTGCCGAGGACCGCGCACACGCCCCACAGCACCGCCGGCCCGGCCCGGTCCAGCAGCACTCCGCCGGCCCCCGGGCCGAGGAACGACGCGAGCGCCCAGGAGAGCGAGTAGACGCCCTGGTACCGGCCGCGCGCGTGGGTCGGCGCCAGCTCGGAGACGAGGCTCATCATCGTCGGCGCGTTCAGGATCTCGCCGATCGTCCACACCGCGACGGAGCCCGCGAAGATCCACGCGGACGACCCGGCCAGGGCGGCGAGCCCGAAGCCCCAGCCGGTGAGCAGACAGCTGGCGATCAGCAGGCCGGTCCGCGGGCGGCCCTCCATCCACCGGGTGAGCGG
Organism: Kitasatospora sp. NPDC093558; assembly: GCF_040683475.1. NCBI lineage: Bacteria > Bacillati > Actinomycetota > Actinomycetes > Kitasatosporales > Streptomycetaceae > Kitasatospora > Kitasatospora sp. NPDC093558. The sequence goes on from NZ_JBFBDY010000014.1 coordinate 24,543, forward strand.
GATCTGGAGCACCACGATCAGGAGCCCGTTGAGGCCGATGACCAGCCCGTACTCGCTGGACGTGATGCCCGCGTGGCCCATGTCGACGGCCAGGGTGGTGCTGCCCTGCTGGAAGATCAGCGCGAGGACCAGGGTCAGTCCGACCGCCGTCATGAACCGGCCGTCCCGGAACACCGTGCCGAGCCCGACCGCCGGCTCCTTCGCCTCGGCGGCCGTCATCGCCGGCTTGGTCTCCGGGATCCGGACGAAGATCACCACGGCGCACACCAGCGTGCTGAGCGCGTCCAGCAGGAACAGCGTGAGGTAGCCGTGGGTGGCGATCAGGCCGGCCGCGGCGGCGGAGACGCCGAAGCCGATGTTGATCGCCCAGAAGTTCAGCGAGTAGGCCCGGACGCGGTCCTCGGCCGGGACGAGGTCGGCGATGATCGCCGAGGTGGCCGGCCTGGTCGCGTTGTTGCAGAGCCCCACCAGGAAGGCCACCACCGCGATCGTCACCGGCCCGTCCGCGAAGCCGAGCACCGCGGTGAACAGCGCCGTGCCGAGCTGCGCGGCGACCAGCGTCGGCCGGCGGCCGATCCGGTCGGTCAGCACGCCCGCGCCGATCGCCGCGATCGCCGAGCCGAGGCCGAACAGCGAGGCCACCAGACCCGCGTAGGAGTCCGAGTAGCCCCGCTCGGAGGTCAGGTAGAGGGCGAGGAAGGTGACCACGAAGGCGCCGAGCTTGTTGATCAGCGTCGAGGTCCACAGCCACCAGAACTGCCGGGGCAGTCCGCCTGTCGTCTCCTGGAGGATGCTCCGGATCCGGGCAGGGAAGGGCGGTGCGACGGGCATGTGGGGGCTCCCGGAGGCAGGCGTCCGCCGAGCGGCACGGGCAGGTCCGCTCAGCCGACAGGTGTAAGTGTCATCGGCGCGGAGCACACATTACTCACGGACAAAGGTCCCGGCCAGGGGTTTTCACGGCTCCACTAAGCTGGGCGCCATGGCTGACACGACGTACCGACTCATCCTGCTCCGCCACGGCGAGAGCCAGTGGAACCAGAAGAACCTGTTCACCGGTTGGGTCGACGTCGACCTCAACGAGAAGGGTGAGAAGGAGGCCGCCCGCGGCGGCGAGCTCCTGGCCGCCGAGGGCCTGCTGCCCGACGTGCTGCACACCTCGCTGCTGCGCCGCGCGATCCGCACCTCGCAGATCGCCCTGGACAAGGCCGACCGCCACTGGATCCCGGTCAGCCGCAGCTGGCGCCTGAACGAGCGGCACTACGGCGCGCTCCAGGGCAAGGACAAGGCCCAGACCCTGGCCGAGTTCGGCGAGGAGCAGTTCCAGCTCTGGCGCCGCTCCTACGACACCCCGCCGCCGGTCCTGGCCGACGACGCCGAGTACTCGCAGGCCGGTGACGCCCGCTACGCCGACATCCCGAGCGAGCTGCGCCCGCGCACCGAGTGCCTCAAGGACGTCGTCGACCGGATGCTCCCGTACTGGTACGACGCGATCGTCCCGGACCTCGCCGCCGGCAAGACCGTCCTGGTCACCGCCCACGGCAACAGCCTGCGCGCGCTGGTCAAGCACCTCGACGGCATCTCCGACGACGCCATCGCCGGCCTGAACATCCCGACCGGCATCCCGCTCGTCTACGAGCTCGACGCCGACTTCAAGCCCCTCACCCCGGGCGGCCGCTACCTCGACCCGGAGGCCGCCGCGGCCGCCATCGAGGCGGTCAAGAACCAGGGCAAGAAGTAAGCCACCAAAGCGGTACAGGCCCCGTCTCCCGGTTCGCCGGGGGCGGGGCTTTCTGCTGTTCGGCTGCGGGTCAACGAGCCTGCCGTGCAAGGGAGTTCGTTGCTCGTGGCCAGTCGCCCCGAAAATGGTTCAGACCATTGACGGGTGTGGGCGGGCGCTCCTACCGTGTGGGCATCGGGCTGGCGCAGGCATGCCAAGGATTCCCCGTCCGGCCGCGCACCCCCACGCGCGCGCCTGCGCTCGGCGCACTCTCCATCCACCCCCACGGAGGAGCACCATGCGCAAACGTCATCTCGTCGGGGCGGCCGTCGCCGCCCTGGCGATCCCGCTGACCTTCGCCCTGCCGGCGCAGTCGCACGGGTACATCTCGACGCCTCCCAGCCGGGCCGCGCTCTGCGGCGCGGGGACCGTCCAGAACTGCGGCGAGATCCAGTGGGAGCCGCAGAGCGTCGAGGGGCCGAAGGGCTTCCCGGCCGACGGTCCGGCCGACGGCACCATCTGCGCCGGCGGCAACGGACGCTTCGCCGAACTGGACGACCCGCGCGGCGGCGCCTGGCCGACGACGCAGGTCACGGCGGGCCAGAGCCTCACCTTCACCTGGACGTTCACCGCCCGGCATGCGACCTCGGGCTTCGCGTACTACCTGACCAGGCCGGAGTACGACCCGAGTCGGCCGGTCACCCGCGCCAACCTGGACCTGACGCCGTTCCTCACCGTCCCGTACGACGGCTCCCAGGTGCCCGAGAGCGTCAGCCACACCGCGACCCTGCCGGGTGACCGGACGGGCCACCAGGTGGTCGTGGCGGTCTGGGACATCGCCGACACCGGCAACGCCTTCTACTCCTGCACCGACGTCCAGTTCTGACGGTCCTCAGGACGCGCCGGAACCGGACGGCCGGAAGCGCCCGGCCGCCTCCCGCGAGCGGCCGGGCGCCTCCGGTACCTCCTCAGTGGCCGCCGCAGCAGCCGCCGTCCGCGCCGCCGCACTGGCAGGGCGCGCCGGACTGGCAGCCGCAGCCGCACCCCGGGCCGCAGCCGCAGCCGGCCGCGAGGACGGGCAGCAGCTTCGGGGGGATCGGATCGACGGTGTCGTGTGCCGGCGCCGGTCGGGTCGGGTTGGCCTTCATCGTGCTGAACCCTCCTTGTGACGGGCACACTTCCGGTGCCTACAGCTTCGAGTGAAGCCGCCGTTCGGAGGGAGCGTCAATGGGCGCGCAGTGGTGGGGCGCCCGGGAGCCCGTGCGCCCACACCACCCTCGCCCGAGGTTTACTCACTCCTCGGAGTGAGCCGAGGAATGGCAAGAGGAGCCGGGGGAGGGAGCCGCGGGGGAGCCCCCGCGCCGGCTCACTCCGCGATCGCGGCCTCCGAGGACGCCACGAAGTCGGCCACGTGCTCACCCGTCACCAGGTACACGACGCGCTTGGCGACGGACACGGCGTGGTCCGCGAAGCGCTCGTAGTAGCGGCCGACCAGGGTGATGTCGACGGCGGTCTCGATGCCGTGGGCCCAGCGGTCGTCGATCAGGTGGGACAGGAGCTCGCGGTGGAGCGAGTCGATGGCGTCGTCGTCCTGCTCCATCTCCAGGGCCTTGTCGACGTCCTTGGTCGCGATCACCAGGCCGGCCTTGGCCACCAGGCGCTGGGCGAGCTGGCCCATCTCCAGGACGGTCGACTGCAGGTCACCGGGCACCGCCGAGTCCGGGTAGCGCATCCGCGCGACCTTGGCGACGTGCCGGGCGAGGTCGCCGCAGCGCTCCAGGTCGGAGCTCATCCGCAGCGAGGTGACGACGATGCGCAGGTCGGTCGCGACCGGCTGCTGCCGGGCGAGCAGGTCGATCGCGCGGTTCTCCAGGTCGTGGTGGAGCTCGTTGATCTTCTCGTCGGCGGCGATCACGCTCTCCGCCAGCGCGAGGTCCGCGTCGAGGAGTGCGGTGGTGGCCCGGCCAAGGGCGGAGCCGACCAGCCGGGCCATCTCGACCAGGCTGTCGCCGATCGCATCGAGTTCCTCGTGGTACGCGTCGCGCATGCTCTCTCCTCAGTAGCTGTGTCGGTGGCGGTGCCGACCGGTCATCCCGTACGACCATCGAGCCGGTGTCCGGGTGACCGCTGCTGGTGCGCGAATGGTACGCGCACCCTCGGGGCGGCGCCTCCGGTTCGGCGCGCCACCCACTCCCACACGGGCTGCATGGCCAACTCTGTGCCGTTTGGGCGACTACGCACGGCCGGTGTGGTGAATCGGCAGATACGTGAAGGTGAATTCTCGGCAACAGGAGGCCGATGCCTTGATCCGACCCTTGGGGAACGCCGAGGCCGTGCGCTTACGCTGGCCACATGGACGTGAACGTGGCCGCCGCCGCTGCCTGCGCCATAGCCGGGCTCGGCGTCGGCCTCACGGCCTCCATCGCCTTCCGTTGGAGCGAGCGCGAGCAGGCCAAGGGGAAGTACAGCGGCACCAACGGCAGGAACTACGGCCGGCACCCGGTACTGGGTGCCGCCGCCCAGGAGCCCCCGCTCCCGCCGGGCGTGGACACCGTGCTGTCGGTGCTGCGCTCCTGCGCGATCGTGCTCGGCGAGGCCGACGAGGTGGTGAAGGCCAGCTCGGCGGCGTACGCCATGGGCCTGGTGCGCGGTGGCGCCGTCGCCGTCGACCCGATGCTCTCGCTCGCCCGCGCCACCCGCCGGGACGGCGAGATCCGCCAGGTCGAGCTGGAGGTGCCGCGCCCCGGCGCGGCCCGCGCCGCCGAGCCGCTCGCGGTCTCGGTCCGGGTCGCCCCGCTGGGCTCCCGGCTGGTGCTGGTGCTGGTCGAGGACCAGACCGAGCGCCGCCGGGTGGAGGCCGTGCGCCGCGACTTCGTGGCCAACGTCAGCCACGAGCTCAAGACCCCGGTCGGCGCCCTGTCCCTGCTCTCCGAGGCGGTCGCGGACGCGGCCGACGACCCGGAGGCGGTGCAGCGCTTCGCCGGCCGGATGCAGATCGAGGCGACCAGGCTGGCCAGCCTGGTCCAGGAGATCATCGACCTCTCCCGGGTCCAGGACGACCGGCTGATGGTCGACCCCGAGCCGGTCGCGGTGGACGAGCTGATCGCCGAGGCGATCGACCGCTGCCGCCAGCAGGCCGCCGCCAAGCAGATCCTGATCGCCGCCGGCGGCATCGCCGGCCTCTACCTGCACGGCAACCGCGGCCAGCTCGCCGCCGCGCTCGGCAACCTGGTGGAGAACGCCGTCAACTACAGCCCGCCCCCCACCCCGGTGGCCATCGCCACCCGCCGCATCTCCAGCGCCGCCGCGCTCGGCGAGGCGGACGGCGAGCTGATCGAGATCTCGGTCACCGACCAGGGCATCGGCATCTCCGAGAAGGACCGCGAGCGGGTCTTCGAGCGGTTCTACCGCGTCGACCCGGCCCGCTCCCGGGCCACCGGGGGAACCGGCCTGGGCCTGTCCATCGTCAAGCACGTCGCCGCCTCGCACGGCGGCACCGTCTCCGTGTGGAGCGTCGAGGGCCAGGGCTCGACCTTCACCATCCGCCTGCCCGCCGGCCAGGCGCCCACCGCCGACGACCTCGACGGCCCCGAAGACCTCGACGACGCCGCCGACCACGCCGGCGACGCCGAACCCGCCCGGGGCAGTGACCCCGGCGCCCCCGCCGCCCCCGCCGCGGGACCCCCGACCCTCACTCCGGACCGCGCGGCCACCACGGGCCGCACGGACCGTTCGCTCCCCGCCGGGGAGCGGGAAGTACCCCTGTCAAAGACAACGCAGCTTGCCCCGGAGGCCTGATCGTGACCCGAGTACTGGTGGTCGAGGACGAGGAGTCGTTCAGCGACGCCCTCTCGTACATGCTCCGCAAGGAGGGCTTCGAGGTGGCCGTCGCCGCCACCGGCCCCGACGCCCTGGAGCAGTTCGAACGCAACGGCGCCGACCTCGTGCTGCTCGACCTGATGCTGCCGGGCCTGCCGGGCACCGAGGTCTGCCGCCAGCTCCGCGTGCGCTCCAACGTCCCGGTGATCATGGTCACCGCCAAGGACAGCGAGATCGACAAGGTCGTCGGTCTGGAGATAGGTGCGGACGACTACGTCACCAAGCCCTACTCCACCCGTGAGCTCGTCGCCCGGATCCGCGCGGTGCTGCGCCGCCGCGGCGAGGACGGCGGCGCCGGCGACAACGGCGGCGGCCCGGGCGCCCTGGAGGCCGGTCCGGTCCGCATGGACGTCGACCGGCACGTGGTGACGGTGGACGGCGCCAAGGTCGACCTGCCGCTGAAGGAGTTCGACCTGCTGGAGATGCTGCTGCGCAACGCGGGCCGCGTGCTCACCCGCATGCAGCTGATCGACCGGGTCTGGGGCGCGGACTACGTCGGCGACACCAAGACCCTGGACGTCCACGTGAAGCGCCTGCGCGCCAAGATCGAGCCGGACCCGGGCGCGCCGCGCTACCTGGTCACGGTCCGCGGCCTGGGCTACAAGTTCGAGCCGTAAACACGTTCGAGCCGCAAACAGGCTCGAGCCGTAAACCGCGAGGACACGCGGAAGGCCCCCGCCGGCAGTCGCCGGAGGGGGCCTTCGCGTTGCGCCCGGCAGGCCCGTGCGGGCCCGCCGGGGGCGGGGTGGTGCGTCAGTGGGTGCCGGCGGACGGCGTGGCCGCACCGGACGGCGTGGCGGCGGCGGTGGTGGCGCCGGCGGCCGGGACGGCAGGGGTGGTGCCCGCCGACGGGGTGGCCGCGCCGGTGGCACCGGCGGCCGGGACGGACGCGGTGGCGCCCGGGGTGGCGGTCTTGCCGGGCACGGCGACCGGCGAGGGGGTCGGGCCGAAGCCCTCGTAGAGGCCCTTCTTGTTGGCCGGGCTCACGCCGGCCTGCACGTCGACCTTCTGGCCGTCCTTGAACGCGAAGGTCGTCGGCACCATGCCGCCGACCTTGACGCCCACGGAGGCGACCGAGGCGGACGGGTTGCCGTTGCCGCCCAGCAGCACGGCGCCGCCGGCCGGGACGACGATGCTGGGCAGCGGAGCGCCGGCGGCGTCCGCGAAGGTGGCGGCGGCACCGCTGCCGACGGTGATCGACTGCAGCTCCACCGGGTCGGCCCCGGTGTTGCTGATGTTCACCGTCACGTTGGCGGGACCGGTGGCGTCGCCCGAGGTGTTGGCCGGGGTGACGACCACGATGTTGTTCAGCCGGACGTTCGTGCCGAGCGTCGCCGCAGCGCTGTCCGGCTTGATCTGCAGGGTGTCCGGCTGGCTGCCGGCCGCGCAGGAGGACAGCGAGGCGATGGCGAAGGCGGCGAGGGCGGCGATGCTGCCGCGTCGAAGGCTGCGGCTCACGGCGGCGGCTTCTCCCTAGGTCACGTGTCGGTAGGTCAGGTCTCAGATTATCGACCTCACTTATGCGGTCCTCACGGGGTGGTCCCCGTGTCGCACTCCCGGGGGCGCTACGGGGGTCCGTCCGGCCGCAATATGACGTGCTCGTGCCATTCCTCGCGCCGGCCCTCGCGCCATCTCTCGTGCCATCTCTCGTGCCGTCCCTGGTGCCGTCCTGCCCCCGCATTCGTGGGCCGTCCGGGGCGGCGACGTGCGGACAAGCTTCGACCAAGATCGAATAACGATCCGGAAACGGCCCGATAAACGGCGAAAACTCAAGATCCAATCACGGTTTCGGGAGTGTTGCGACAGGTTTCGCCGAGCGCCGGAACCGCCTCCGACCTGCGGGAAGCCCCTCTCGAACACCGGTCGCAGCACGTCATGGGGGTCCTTGTCAAGCCCCGAGACCCGCCCTGACCTGCGAAAACGCCCTTCGGGTGCGCCGAAAAGCGTGTTATTCTGGAAAGCCACGGAAGGGGTCCTGTCACATGACGTTCAAGGTTGGCGACACGGTGGTCTACCCCCATCACGGGGCCGCGCTGATCGAGGCCATCGAAATTCGCCAGATCAAAGGTGTGGACAAGACCTACCTGGTGCTCAAGGTGCAGCAGGGAGACCTGACGCTCCGCGTGCCCGCCGAGAACGCGGAGTTCGTCGGCGTGCGCGATGTGGTCGGCCAGGAAGGTCTGGACCGGGTCTTCGAGGTGCTGCGCGCACCGTACACCGAAGAGCCGACCAACTGGTCCCGTCGCTACAAGGCGAACCTCGAGAAGCTCGCCTCGGGCGATGTCATCAAGGTCGCCGAGGTCGTGCGCGACCTGTGGCGCCGCGAGCGCGAGCGCGGTCTGTCGGCCGGCGAGAAGCGCATGCTCGCCAAGGCGCGCCAGATCCTGGTCAGCGAGCTCGCGCTGGCCGAGAACACCAACGAAGACAAGGCGGAGACGCTGCTCGACGAGGTCCTCGCCTCGTAGTGCGGTCGGGCTGCCGCCCAACGCTCACAGCGCCCGGTGCCGGCGCGCCACTCCCGGAGGGATCCGGGAAGTGGTGCAGTGGCACTTCGGGCGCTGAGGCGTGTCCGGACGACGCCTCCCGCCCGAGCCGGTCCAGGCCTGCAAGACCGTTTCTGCGGATCGTGTGGGCCGCGGACCGGGTGGTTCTTCGGAAGGGGTCCGTGCGCCCGTCGTGCACGCCATGGCCATACCCACTTCGCCGAAGGAGTGAAACCTGAACGCGTCAGCAGCAGTCGCAGCAGCAGTGGTGCCCGCCGCCGGACGCGGTGAGCGGCTCGGGCCCGGCGCCCCGAAGGCCCTGCGGGAGCTGGGCGGTGTGCCGCTCCTGGTGCACGCCGTCCGGGCGCTGGCCCGCAGCCGGGCGGTCGGCCTGGTCGTGGTCGCGGCACCGGCCGACGGGGTGGCGGAGGTCGTCGCCCTGCTGGACAGTCACGGGCTGGACGGCAAGGACATCCGGGTGGTGGCCGGCGGTGCGACCCGTCAGGAGTCCGTCCGGCTCGGCCTGGCCGCGATCCCCGAGGACGTGGAGATCGTCCTGGTGCACGACGCGGCCCGTCCGCTCGTCCCGGTCGAGGTGGTGGACGCGGTCGCGGCCGCCGTCCGGGCCGGGGCCGAGGCCGTGGTGCCCGCGGTGCCGCTGGCCGACACCGTGAAGCGCGTCGAGCCGAACCCGGGCGGTCCCGAGCCCGTCCTCGACACGCCCGACCGCTCCACCCTGCGCGCGGTGCAGACCCCGCAGGGCTTCGACCGGGCCACCCTGGCCGCGGTGCACGCCAAGGCGCTGGCCGAGGAGGCCGCGGGCGGCACCGGCGTGCCGCCGGTGACCGACGACGCCGGCCTGGTGGAGCGCTTCGGCGGCCGGGTCGTCGTGGTGCCCGGTCACGAGGAGGCCTTCAAGGTCACCCGTCCGCTGGACCTCGTGCTCGCCGAGGCCGTACTCGCCCGCAGGAGGGCTGCCGATGCCTACTGAGCCGATGCCTACCAAGCAGATCATCCCCCGCGTCGGAGTCGGCACCGACGTGCACGCCTTCGAGGCCGGGCGCCCGCTGTGGGTGGCCGGACTGGAGTGGCCGGACGCCGAGTTCGGGCTCTCCGGGCACTCGGACGCCGACGTGGCCGCGCACGCCGCGTGCGACGCGCTGTTCTCGGCCGCCGGAATCGGCGACCTGGGCGCCCACTTCGGCACCGACCGCCCCGAGTGGGCCGGCGCGTCCGGGGTGAAGCTGCTCGGCGAGGCCGCGCGGCTGGTGCGCGAGGCGGGCTTCGAGATCGGCAACGTCTCGGTCCAGGTGATCGGTGTGCGCCCGAAGATCGGCAAGCGCCGGGCCGAGGCGCAGGCCGCGCTGTCCGAGGCGGCCGGCGCGCCGGTGTCCGTCTCCGGCACCACGACCGACGGGCTGGGCCTCACCGGCCGGGCCGAGGGGCTGGCCGCGATCGCCACCGCCCTGGTGTACGAACGGGGTTGAGCGCGGGAGGTCCGGCGGGCCGGGAATAACCCGGTGCTGACGAGTGTTCAACAACCTTCGCGGGGGCCCGAGTCGATAGTGTGCGGTGCGGGCCCGCGCAGGCCGTCCACCGTCCTGTACCGGGCCCCACCCGCCGACGACGAGAAGAGGTTCCCCCGTGGCTTCGCAACTGTCCAACCGTGCCAAGGCCCTGATCGACGCCAAGAGCTTCGCCGTGGTCTCCACGATCCAGCCGGACGGCAGCCCCCAGTCCTCCGTGGTCTGGGTCAAGCGCGACGGCGAGGACGTCCTGTTCTCCACCGTCGAGGGCCGCCGCAAGCACCTCAACCTCGTCAAGGACCCCCGCGTCACGCTCCTGGTCAACCCGCCGGAGAGCCCGTACGAGTACTTCGAGGTGCGCGGCTCGGTCACGATGACCACCGAGGGCGGCCGCGAGCTGATCGACGAGCTCGCCCTCAAGTACCGCGGCGAGAAGGTCTACAACTTCGACGGGCCGGGCGACGTCCGGGTCGTCGTCCGCATCAGCCCGCGCAAGGTGGTCGGCAGCATCTGACCCTCCTCGGGGCCCCCGGCCCGCCGTTCACCGGGAAGCGGACCCGCCGTTCACCGCGAATGTGACCGGGAATGTGGCGGGGCACCCCCTCGTGCCCACTACGCTTGACGCTGTGAGCATTCGCCTGTACGACACCAGCACCCGCCAGGTACGCGACTTCGTCCCGCTTGTACCGGGCTGTGTCTCGATCTACCTGTGCGGCGCTACCGTCCAGTCGGCGCCACACATCGGGCACATCCGGTCCGGGCTCAACTTCGACATCATGCAGCGGTGGTTCGCCTACCGCGGCTACCAGGTGACGTTCGCCCGGAACGTCACCGACATCGACGACAAGGTGATCGCCAAGGAGCGCCAGCTCGGCACCCCGTGGTGGCAGATCGCCTACGAGAACGAGCGCGCCTTCAACGACGGTTACGCCGCCCTCGGCTGCCTGCCGCCGACCGTCGAGCCGCGGGCCACCGGGCACATCCCCGAGATGATCGAGATGATGCAGGGCCTCATCGCCAAGGGGCACGCCTACGCGGCCGACGGCAACGTCTACTTCGACGTCCGCTCGTACCCGGACTACCTCGCCCTGTCCAACCAGAAGCTGGCCGACCTGCGCCAGCCCGAGGGCGAGGGCGAGACCGGCAAGCGCGACCCGCGCGACTTCGCGATGTGGAAGACCGCCAAGCCGGGCGAGCCGAGCTGGGACACCCCGTGGGGCCGCGGCCGCCCGGGCTGGCACCTGGAGTGCTCGGCGATGGCCCACAAGTACCTCGGCCCCGCCTTCGACGTCCACGGCGGCGGGCTGGACCTGATCTTCCCGCACCACGAGAACGAGATCGCCCAGTCCAAGGCCTACGGCGACGACTTCGCCAACTTCTGGGTGCACAACGCCTGGGTCACCATGGCGGGCGAGAAGATGAGCAAGTCGCTCGGCAACTCGGTGCTGGTCTCCGAGATGGTCCGGCGCTGGCGGCCGATCGTGCTGCGCTACTACCTGGGCGCGCCGCACTACCGCTCGATGATCGAGTACAGCGAGGAGTCGCTGCGCGAGGCCGAGGCCGGGTTCGCCCGGATCGAGGGCTTCGTCCAGCGCACCGTCGAGCGCTTCGGGAAGGTCGACGCGGCGCCCGAGGTGCCGCCGGCCTTCGCCGAGGCGATGGACGACGACCTGGGCGTGCCGCAGGCCCTCGCCATCGTCCACACCGCCGTCCGCCAGGGCAACAGCGCCCTGAACGCGGACGACAAGGAGAACGCGGTGGCGCGTCTGGCCGAGGTCCGTGCGATGCTCGGAGTGCTGGGCCTCGACCCGCTCGACCCGCAGTGGGCCGGGACGGAGCGCGGCGAGGACCTCCACGGCGTGGTGGACTCGCTGGTCCGCCTGGTCCTGGACCAGCGGCAGGCCGCGCGCGAACGCAAGGACTACGCCACCGCGGACGCCATCCGCGACCGGCTCGGCCTGGCCGGGCTGGCGATCGAGGACACCCCGTCCGGCCCGCGCTGGACGATCAACAACCAGTAACCCCATCTGACGATCGGGGTGAGGGTGGGCCGTGCCGGACCGGTGCGGCCCTCCCGCATGACGTAGCGCATGCCGTCGGCCGCCGCCGGACAGAGCGGGGCGGCCGGGCATGCCGAACAGACAGGAAGTACAGCCATGGCCGGCAACAGCCAGCGCAGGAACCGCCGCAACCCCGGATCGAAGAAGGGCGCGTCTGTCGGTACCGGCGGGCACAGCCGGAAGTCGCTCCAGGGCAAGGGCCCGACCCCGCCCGGCGAGGCGCGCAAGGGCCACCCCAAGCAGCGCGCCGCCAACGCCGCGGTCAAGCGCGAGCGGGACGCCAAGGCCCGCGCCGGCATGCGCCGGGCCGGCGGCGCCGGCCGCGGGGGCCGCGGCGGCGCGGGCAGCGCCGAGCTGGTCTTCGGCCGCAACTCGGTGGTCGAGGCGCTGCAGGGCGACGTCCCGGCCAACGCGCTGTACGTCCAGCAGTTCATCGACACCGACGACCGCGTCCGCGACGCCTTCCAGGCCGCCAACGACCGCGGCATCCCGCTGATGGAGGCCCCGCGCCCGCAGCTGGACCAGATGACCGGCGGGCTCAACCACCAGGGCCTGGTCCTCCAGGTGCCGCCGTACGAGTACGCGCACCCCGACGACCTCCTGGTCGACGCCTCCGACGCCGGCCAGGACGCGCTGATCATCGCGCTGGACGGCGTCACCGACTCGCGCAACCTCGGCGCCGTCGTCCGCTCCGCCGCCGCCTTCGGCGCGCACGGCGTGGTCATCCCCGAGCGCCGCGCGGCCGGCATGACCGCCGGTGCCTGGAAGACCTCATCGGGCGCGGCGGCCCGGCTGCCCGTCGCCCGCGCGACCAACCTGACCCGCACGCTGGAGGCCTACCAGAAGGCGGGCCTGATGGTCGTCGGCCTGGCCGCCGACGGCGAGGCCGAGCTGGGCGACCTGGACGTGCTGACCGGCCCGGTCGTGATCGTCGCGGGCAGCGAGGGCAAGGGCCTGTCCCGGCTGGTCGCGGAGACCTGCGACATCCGGGTGCGGATCCCGATGTCGGGCCTGACGGAGTCGCTGAACGCCGGTGTCGCGGCGGGCATCGTGCTGTACGAGGCCGCGCGGCTGCGCGCCAAGCGCTGAGGTTCTGAGGTTCTGAGGTAGATCCGCAGCACAGGACGTGACCGGCACGCAGGAGATCTTCTGAATTCTCCGCAAACCGGGTGAGAAGCGATCGGGCCCGACCGGGTCCGATCGCTTTTCTCATGATCACTTCAAGTGGACGCCGGATATCCACCCGGGAGAGTGTCCTAAGCGGCCGTCACCCGGTTAGACGGGCGTGGACACCAGAACACAACGGCGGCCCCTGTTCGGCGGCAGTACCGGGATAGACGCAGACCCGGGCCTCAACACCGTCAAGGTGGAGTCGGACCCGGCGCGCCTCAGCAGCACCCAGGCCAGCTTCCGGCTCCGTCTCGGCGCCCCCGTGGCGCCGCTGATCGACCCCCCCGCCGGACTGCTCTCCACCGGCGCCGCGTTCGGCGACCCGTACGCGAGCCAGGGCCTGATCCGTCGTCCGCTGGTCACCCCGCAGGTGGTCGTGCCCGCCTCCGCCGTCCCGGCGATGGCGGGGGCCGCCGGGGGCGGGGCGCCGCGCCGCAAGGGGCGGGTCACCGCCGTCACGTGGACCGGCCAGGCACCCCCCGGGGACCTCGCGGCCACCCAGCTCCTGGAGGCCGTGCGGCTCAGCGGCTCCCCGGGCGGCGGCGTCGGCCTGGCCGAGGCGGACACCCAGGTGATCCCGAGCCTCGCGGGTGCCCGGACCGTCCCGCGCCAGCCGCGCGAGGGCGCGGGCACCGCGACGGACGCGGGCGTCGGCCCGGTCGGCGCGCCGCAGGGCTGGACCCCGAGCGGCGAGCTGCCCGAGGTCTCCGCCACCGACGCCGAGGGCAAGCAGCCCTGGTACCCCGGCCGGCGGGTCGACCTCGGCCTGGTGCTGCTGCCGCTGCGCGCCGTCCTCGGCTCGCTGTCCGTCTACGCCGGGTTCAGCAAGCTCTGCGACCCGGTGTACTTCGACGGCGGCGAGCGCGGCTCGATGATGCGCTGGCTGGCCTCGCTGCACCCGTGGAAGGTCGCCGAGCCGCTGCACGCCTTCGCCATGGCGCACCCCGTCGGCTCCGGCCTGGTGGTGTCGTTCACCGAGATCGTGGTCGGCGTGCTGACCATCCTCGGCCTGTGGCAGCGGCTCGCGGCCGGCGCGGCGATGCTGCTCTCCGCGGCGCTGCTGTTCACGGTCAGCTGGCGGGCCGTCCCGGTGTACGACACCCCCGACCTGATCTTCCTGGCCGCGTGGAGCCCGCTGCTGATCGCCGGGGCGCCGTTCGCCTCGCTGGACGGGCGGCTCAGCCTGGAGGCCTGGCGGCGGTACGGCTCGGGGGCGCCCGGGGCGCTGCGCCGCCGGGTGCTGCGACGGGGCACGGTGGTCACCACGGTCGTCGTCGGCCTGACCCTGCTGCTCGGCTCGATGCTCGGCGCGGCGGTGCGCCCCCGCGCCCGGCCGCACCAGGCCCCGGGCCGGCCGACCGGCGACTACGGCACGCCGGTCTGGCCGAGCGGATCCCCGTCCGGCGCCGCGGGCGGCCAGGGCACGTCCACGCAGCCCGCACCGCCCGCGTCCCGCCCGGCCACCCCGGCCGCGAGCCCGACCGCCCCGGCGTCCTCGCCCGCGGCCTCGCACCCGGCCACCCCGACGCCCAGTGCGAAGCACTCCACCAAGGCCGAGGGCGGCCAGAGTTCGGCGCCGGCGTC
>NZ_JBFBDY010000015.1:0-38661 GCF_040683475.1 Kitasatospora sp. NPDC093558
GGCGAGTGCGGCGATCGTGGCGGCGTTGCCGAGGACGGCCGCGCCGGCCTGGTGGAGGCCGAGGTCGTCGAGCCGGCGCACGGCGGCGTCGGAGAGTTCGAGGGCTTCGGCGAGGTCGCCGTGGTCGGCGAGGGCGATCGCGAGGACGGCCATCGTGCAGATCCGGGCCGGGCCGTCGTGGTCCCGGGTGCGGTCGGCGGCGCGGCGGGCGAGCGCGAGGGCCTCGACGGGCCGGCGCTTGCCGCTGAGCGCCCGTGCGGTGGCGGCCTCGACGAGGGCCGTGGCGACGGGGTCGCCGGTGCGGGTCGCCGGAGCCCGGCTCGCCTCCCGCCCCGGCTGGGCCCTGGGCGACCTCGTACTCGAGATGTCCGACGAGCGCACCGGCCTTGCCGCACTCGCCACCGGCGGCGCCCTCGGCATCGCCGCCGCACTCGGACGGAGCGTCCGTGCCCTGCCCGCCGAAGCCCGCCGCCTGTTCGCCCTCTCCGGCCTCCACCCCGGCGGCGCCCTCGACAGCGCGGCCGCCGCCGCCCTCGTCGGCGTCACCCGCGCCCGGGCCCGCGAACTCCTCGCCGAACTCGACGCGGCCCACCTCGTCGTCGAGGCCTCCCCCGGCCGCTTCCAGGGCGCCCGCCTCGCCTGCCTCTACGCCGCCGAACTCCCCGACGCCGACCGCGCCGACGCCGTCCGCCGCCTCCTCGACCACACCGTCGACGCGGCCACAGCGGCACTGGAGCCCCTCACCGGCGCCGTCCCGCCGCAGACCGTCTCCGCACGGGCCTTCGAAACCGCCGAACAGGCCCTGGAACTGGCCCACGCACTGGTCGGCGAACCGACCCGCCGGGTGGCCCAACGCGTCCCGGCGGAAGAACACCTGCTCGACCACCTGACCCGAACCCTGGCCACCGTCCGCCCCACCATCACCCCCGAACCCTCCCACCCCTCCGGCGAACCCGACCTCCTGGACCGCCTACTGACCGACCTCCTACGCGAAGCACCGCCCCTACCCGCCGCCGATGGCGCGGGCCGGGAGCGCCCTGCACAGAAAGTCGGCGGGTCCGACTTCCTGTGCGGGGCGTGGAGGTGCTCAGCCTCCTGGCCGCTGCTGGAGCCGCTGGACGGCCTATACGGCGACCCGGCACACGGGGCCTCGCAGTGTTCGGAGATCCCCCCCGCGCGGGCGCTCAGTGGCGCCGAGCCGACAGTAGGCCGGCATAAGAAGTCGACAAGTCCGACTTCCTGTGCGACCTGTGAGCCCTTTCACCAGCGCAGCAAAGGCCTCCAGCGCGCTGATTGACGGCTCGGCCGGGCTGAGTCAGTGGTAGTGGAGCAGGAAGTCGACAGGTCCGACTTCCTGTGCGAGCCGGTGGTCGCTCGCCGCGCGGGGATGCCTGCTGCGCCGGGCACCGCTGGTGTTGGGTGAGTTCCGCATCGGGCTCGGGCTCGCAGGTGAGTTGGGCCGGCGTCGGCCTGCGCAGGAAGTCGGCGGGTCCGACTTCCTGCGCGAGGTGTGACCTGCTCTGTGGCCCATGGGAGTGGCCTCCTACAGCGGCCGGAAACAGGGCGACCGCTTCGTTGATCCGACCCCGCACTGCATGGCGCGGCGAGTCCGTGGCCGCCACGCCGTCGTGAGGGTGCTGCGCCGCGTAGGCCCGTAGTTCCTCGATGCGGGTGTGTTGGGCCCGGAGTTCGGCCGGTTTGTCGCGTCCGTTGACGGAGGTGAGGTGATCGGCCGGGTTTGCAGCAGGGTTGTCGCCTCCTCGACCCGGCCTTGCCGTTCGCGGACGGCGGCCGGCAGTTCGACGGCGTTTCCGGGCTCGGGAGTTCCGAGTTCCACGGCCGGCCAGCGCCGGGCGGGTGCCGCGATCCTGGCCTCCAGCAGCTCGTACATCTCCTCCGCCCGCCCGTGCCGGGTGAGCAACTCGGCGTACGAGCGGGCTGCCGGCCACGAACAGGTTTCTTTGGTGGCGTTCATGATCGCGAACCCCACACTCCCTGGGCCTCCAGCCGGCAGGTGGAGTTGGAGTAGGAAGTCGGCCCAGCCGACTTCTCGTGCAGGTTGCGGGTGGTGGCCGGGGCGATCTTTGCCGGGACGGTGGGCTACTGGTGGGTGCTTGCAGTGGGGCGTCGGCTGGGTCGACTGTCAACGGACACGCCCGGATGGCTCTGTCGCGAGTTCCGTGAAAGCTCTCCGGGGACGGCGACGCCGGCGAAGGGTCAGAGCCACCAGCGAACGAAGGTGGCGACGCCGAGGGCTGCGAAGCCCAGAAGCATCAGACCGGCGAAGGCAAGACCGGCGAAGAACACCGAGTCGTCGTGGTCGGTGTGCTGGGCGTGGTCGCGGTGCTGGGCGTGATCACGCACGCGGTGCCAGTGGATCGGGCGGCCTGCCTGTACGGAGGCCGCCTCACGGAGCCCGGCCAGCCGGGCGCGGGCGGTCTCGGTCAGCGCTGCCTCCTCGGGATCGCGCCAGGCGAGGGCCACCATCCGGTCGAGTGGATCGGGGTGCCAGGCCTCGAAAGCCGCCGTCTCGGCCGGATCCCGGTCCGCGTCGAGATAGGCCCAGCGGCCTGCCTCGGCCGACTCGCCGTACAACCGATAGACCTCGGCCAGCCGCCGCCTGACCGTGAGGTCCGCCGGGTACGAGGCCACCAGGCCGCGCAGGCGTTGACGAGCGACGGGTATCCGGCCGGCGCGAAGGTCCGCGTCAACCTTGACGAGGGTGGTCTCAACTGTCACCGGAGCATCGTGACGGACGAAGAACTCCTGGTCAAAGGACATATCAGCCCGCTCGGACAAACGGTGCCCGGTGATCTTCAGGTCACGAGGAGTACGCGCTTGCGGAGGAGGTCGAGTCTCGCTCGGCCGTGCATCTGGCGCTTGATCATCTTGATCCGGTTGACGTGGCGACGTGGCACTCGACCGGGCCGGAGTTCCAGCGGAGCGTGAGGCCTGCCATGACGGCGTCCCGGTCCTTGCGCAGGCCGATGGCGAATCCGCGCAGTTCGGACGGACGACTGGCCTCGGCGTCCGCGGTCCACTGGTCGAGCTCCTCCTGGCCGGGGCCGCGCTGCCGGCGGTTGACGAGGATCGAGGCGAACCGCGCGACGAGGACGCAGGCATCATCCAACTCGCCGCAGCGGTTGCGCAGTTCCATCAGCAGGACTTGAGCGGCTTCGGACCGGTCCGGGCGATCAGGTAGGCGGCGTGGCCGTCCAGGCTGGGTTGTCGGCCGCCGGTGGGTCCGGCGCCGATCAGCTCCTCGGCGGTGTCGGCCCGCATGAACTTCCGCACGGTCTTCGGGTCCAGGCCCAGCTCGGTGACGATCTGGCTGTGTCCCATCCCCTTGTGCAGGACGGCCACAAGATCAGCAACAGACACCCACCGTGATCGACAAGCGTCGAGGTCCGCGGGCGGCTTTTACGGAACTCGCGCCAGAGCCGCCCGAATCCCTCTTGGCGGATATCTCGTCTCCTTTCTGGCGGACAGCTGATCTCCCTGCGCGGTGTGACTGATTGTCACCGGTCCGGGCTATCGTGCTGCCGGGCAGTCACCGCCCACCGTTGGAGGGAGAAGAGATGGCGACGAGAGCGCGGTTCCTCGTCCTGTGGGGCACCCCGCAAGACCCTGCGGAGTTCGAGCGCCACTACCGTGATGTCCACATCCCATTGGCCCGGAAGCTGCCGGGGCTTCGGCGCTATAGCCTGAGTCGTAACGCCATGCCTATCCGTGGTGGCGATGCGTACTACCTGGTGGCTGAGCTGGACTTCGACGACATCACGTCCCTGCGGGAGGCGTTCGGGTCGCCCGAAGGTCGGGCGACCGCGGCGGATGTGGCCGTGCTGGCTGCGGGCGCCAGTGTGCACAGCATGGTCTACGAACTGGAGGACGTTGGCTGAGCTGCACCGGCTGGTGGTGGTGCGGCCTGCCTCGGGCGAGCGGGACGACGCCCTTGCCGGCGGTGGCCTGCGCGAGGCGGAGGCTGGTGCCCTCCGGTCAGCACGATGTGCGCGTGGTGCAGGAGCCGGTCGACGGCCGCGGTGGCCAGTGTCTTCGGCATGATCGAATCGAATCCCGACGGATGAAGGTTGCCGGTCGCCACCACCGAGCGGCGCTCGTGGGCCGCGGCGATCACGCGGTCGAACGCCTCGGCGGCGGCCTGCCCGCAGGGCGGCATGCCGATGTCGTCGACGACGACCAGGTCGCATCGGGTGGTCTTGTCGACGGTGCGGGTGACAGTGGGTCCGGGACCGCGCCGCCGAGGACGGCGGACCCGTGCCAGTGCCGTGGTCACCAGCGCGGTGAACAGGGCGGTGAAGGTGGGGTGCACGTCGTCTTGCGGCCGCAGTCGGCCCAGGCCGAAGTTCCCGGTTGGACCGAGTGCCACTCGTCGCAGAAGACGAGGTCGGAGGGGCGGGCGCCGGTCGCGCGGTGGCACACGATCGACAACAGCTCGTCGTCGGCGAACCGGCCGGCGGCCGCGGCGACCAGCGGCTCTGCTCGGTCCTACTCGCTCCTGTTCGGTCCTACTCGGTCCGCAGCGCGGTGGCGGTCCGCGACCGGGCCGCCCAGCCGGCCGGCAGCAGTGCCCCGAGCAGGGCGATCACGATCCCGCCGGCCAGCAGGGGGATGAGCAGCCCGGCGGTGTAGACGTGGGACACGCTCGGCGGCAGGTGCCGGCCGATCGCGTTCCCCATCGGGGTCAGCGTCGCCTTCTCCACCGCGACCCCGAGTGGGACTCCGATCAGCCCGGCGATCAGGCCGGTGAGTGTCACCGAGGTCAGGACCATCGCGATGGTCTGCTTGGGTGTCATCCCGAGGGCCTTGAGGGTCCCCAGATCACGGACCCGCTCCCGGGTGTCCTGCACCACCATGCTCAGCACCCCGAGCGCGGCGACCGCCGTCATCATCAGCGTGAGCGTGGCCACCAGGGCGCCCATGGTGAGCACCACGATGTTCTTGCCCCCGCCCGAGTTCGACTGGACCGAGGCGTTCAGCGGGGTCAGCGCGGCGGCGGCCGAGGCGGACCAGGCCGATCCGCTGACGTTCGAGGCCAGCTCGACGTTGAACTGGTCGATGTGCGGGGTCAGACCGGCAGCGGTGAAGCCGGCCGCATCCGTCATGACGGTGTAGTCGCCCTGGCCGATGTCGAAGTTGATGCCGACGACCTTCAGCGACAGGTGCTTGTTCTGCTGCACCACGGCGACGTCGTCACCGACGTGGATCCCCACCGCCGTGGCCAGCTTGTCGCCGACCACGGCCTCGCCGGGCGCCGAGTACCAGCGGCCGGACACCAGCTCCATGTTGGTCCAGGAGAAGTCGCCGGTGACCGTGAACACCTTCGCCGGTTCGCCGCCGGGCGGGGCACCGACCATGGTCGCGCCGCTCTCGCCCCAGCCGAACGCGGCCTTCGTGCCCGGGGTCCCGGCGAGCGCGGCGGCCACCTTGGCGGCGTCCAGGTGCGGGTTGCGCGGGTCGTTGGGGCCGTAGAGGCCCCAGGGCACGCCCACGTCGGCGGTGGGTATCACGAGCTCCGACGCGACGGCGAAGCCCGAGGTGCTGACGTCCAGGTACCTGTTGAACCCGGTCTCCAGCCCCACCGCGAACGTGGCACTCACCACGCCGAACAGCACCGCCGCACCGACCAGTACGGCCCGGGCCGGCCGGGCGAACGGCTGGGCCAGACCCAGCGACACGGCCCGGGGCAGCGGCAGCCGCGAGGCCAGACGCTGCGCCGCCTGACCGCCCCCGGCCTTGGGGGCGCGGCCGACCACCAGGGCCCGCACCGTCGGCATCCGGCCGGCCCGCAGTGCCGGGATCAGAGCCGTGACGCCGACGATCAGCAGGGTGCCCAGCGGCACCACGGCGCTGACCCACAACGGAATCGTGGCACTGGCCGCGCCGAGCTGCCGGGTGGCCCCGCCCAGGATCGGCACCGCCAAGAGGTTGCCGAAGACCGTGCCGAGCACCAGGCCGAACGTCGCCGGGATCATGGCCTGCGCGGTGTAGGCACGGGCCACCTGCGAAGGGGTGAAGCCCAACGACTTCAGAATCCCGATGCGCCGGATCCCCGAGGCCACAGCCCCGCTGACCACGATCGAGATGATCAGCACCGACATGAACAGCCCGAGGATCCCGAAGCCGACCAGGAACGGCACGTAGGCCTTGGCGTTGCCGGTCACCTGCTGCTCCGCGGTCAGGTACGACTGCCCGCCCTCGACCGCGCCGGCCGGCGCGGCGGCGGCCACCGCCTGCTTGTCGGTGGCGATGTCGGCGGCGGTCCCGGCCGTGGTGAACCGGTAGAGCATCTGGACGTCGGACTTGGCACCGGCAGCGGTGAGCCGCGCGAAACCGTCGGCGGTGGCGAAGGCGGTCGCGCTGCTGGTCACCGAGTTGGCGAAGCCGACCACCCTGAACGACGGCTTGCCCGGCAGGGAGGAGAACACCACCGAATCGCCGAAGCAGTCGGCGGCATAGTGCTGCCACGGCAGGGCGATCTCGCCCGGGCTCGTCGGCCAGCGCCCCTGGGTCAGCGCCAGCTGGTCCATCCCGGAGGTGCTGCCCAGGTCGGGCCGGGTGGTGACGGTGATCGGACCGTTGTCGTGACCGGCCCAATCCTTCTTGGCGCAGTCCATGCCGATCGTCGTGTCCAGGGCGGCGGCGACCGGGTACGGCCCGGCCGCCTCGGTGACGCCGGAGGCCTGAGCGGTGGCGGCGGCCTGCGCGGCCGTGGCCTTCGAACCGTCGAACTGGACCGCCAGGTGCGCCCCGTGCCGAGCACTGAAAGCGTGCTCGAACGGCGCCTGCACGACAGCCAGCAGACCGAGGGAGAGTACTGAGGACGTCACCGCGGCGAACGTCGTCAGGGCCATCACGAGGGACTGGATCCGACGCCGGCCCACGCCGGAGCGTACGACCTTGCCCAGGGCGCTCATCGGACCGCTCCCGCCGAGCTGTTGACGGTGGCGCTGCCGGCCGCGTTGACCACGTCCCGGGCCACCGCGCCGTCCACCAACTCGATCGTGCGGCGCGCGGTGCTCGCGGCCAGCTGCACGTCGTGGGTGACCAGCAGGATGGTCTGGCCCTCGCTGTTCAGGTCCAGCAGCAGCTCGCGCACGTCCTCGGCCGAGCTCGAGTCCAGCGCGCCGGTCGGCTCGTCGGCCAGCAGCAGCGCCGGCTTGT
The DNA here is from genome assembly GCF_040683475.1 of Kitasatospora sp. NPDC093558. Lineage (NCBI taxonomy): Bacteria > Bacillati > Actinomycetota > Actinomycetes > Kitasatosporales > Streptomycetaceae > Kitasatospora > Kitasatospora sp. NPDC093558. Next base: position 7,183 of record NZ_JBFBDY010000015.1, read on the forward strand.
TCATCAGGGCCCTGGCCACCGCCACCCGCTGCCGTTCCCCGCCGGACAGCCGCTGCGGATAGGACTTGACATGCCGGTCGATGCCCAGCGAGTCGAGCAGCTCGACGGCCCGCCGCTTCGCTTCGCCCTTGCCCATCCCGGCCAGCTGCGCCGGAACCATGACGTTGTCCAACACGGTCAGGTCGTCCAGCAGGTTGAAGAACTGGAAGATCATGCCGATGGAGGCCCGGCGGTACTTCGCCGAACCGGCCTCGCCGAGCTGGTCGACGCGGATGCCGTCGACGGTCACGGTGCCGCTGGAAGGCTTGTCCAGACCCGCGATCAGGTTCAGCAGCGTGGACTTGCCACTGCCGGAATGGCCGAGGATCGCCACGCACTCACCAGCCGCCACGGACAAGGTGACGCCGGCCAGTGCGGGCGGGCCGTCGTCGTACTTCTTTGTCGTGTCGCGGAGATCGATCATCGGTGCATTCGTCATGACCATGAACCTAGGAACGGACCACGATCCACCGCGTCGGCCGGCGGATGTCACCTTTTCCCAGGTCATCGGCCCGGGGGCGTATCCGGCGTACATCCCCGGGGCGACGCGCAGAGCCGATGCCACTGAATACGATCTTCATATGGAACAGCTTCTCCAGCGTCTCTCGACATCGAAGCGCGTGACCGGGCTGACGTCACAGGCCGTGGTACTGGCCACCGCCTGCTCGTACGCGCTGATGCTCCCCTTGACGATGCCGACCCCTGAGTACGGCCTGTTCCGGTTCCCCGACCTCGAGCCCGCCCAGACGATCGGTCTGTACATCGTGCTCGCCCTGCCGGTTCTGCTGGTGCGCCGTCTGCCGGCGGCGGTCTTCGCGGCGGTCCTGGGCGAAGCAGTCCTCGGCGAGGCCTTCGGCGCGCGGCCCTCGATCGTGTTCGTCCTGCTCGTCGGCTTGGTCGGGTACCTCGCCGTCCGGCGGCCGAAGGCTGCCGCCGTCGGCTCCGTCGCGGGCGTCGCGGCCGCGCTCGTCAACGACATCCACACCCGCGAGCAGTCCGTCAGCGACGCGGTCCAGTGGGCCGGGGGGTTCGCGTTGTGGTTCGCGGTCGCGTGGGTCTTCGGCGGGGTGTACCGCAAACGCCGTGAATACCTCGAAGCCCTGCAGGAGCAGACCGCGGCCCGCGTCGTCATGGCCGAGCGGCTGCGGATCGCCCGCGAGCTGCACGACAGCGTCGCGCACAGCATCGGGATCATCACGGTGCTGTCGGGAGCGGCGGCGCGGGTCGTGGAGACCAAGCCCGAGCAGACCCGGCAGGCGCTGACCGGCATCGAGACCACCAGCCGGGAGACCCTGCTGGAGCTGCAGCGCATGCTCGGGGCGCTCCGCCGCGCCGAGCCCGACGACGCCATGCCGCAGGCCGCTCCGCTGGCGCCGGCCGGCAGCCTGGCCGACGTCCCGCAGCTCGCCGAACGCACGGCGGGCGCCGGGGTGCGGGTTCAGGTGACCTGGCGGGGCGAGCGGCGTCCACTGCCGCCGGAGATCGAGCTGTCGGCGTTCCGGATCATCCAGGAGTCGGTGACGAATGTGGTGCGGCATTCCAGGGCGCGGACGTGCCGGGTCGCGGTCGGTTACGAGCCGGAAGGAGTGGCGATCGAGGTGGTGGACGACGGGGACGACGGTCTCGGCGGGCCGGGCCGTCCGAGGCCCTCGGCAGCGGCGGGCGGGAGCGGCTTCGGCCTGCTCGGCATGCGCGAGCGGGTGACGTTGCTGTCCGGCCAGTTCAGCGCCGGCCGGCGTCCGGAGGGCGGATTCCGGGTGGCGGCTAGGCTCCCGGTATGAGTGTGCGAGTGCTGCTGGTCGACGACCAACCGCTGATGCTGGTCGGGCTCGGGATCCTGATCGGCGACACCGACGACCTGGAGGTGGTCGGCGAGGCCGGCGACGGCCGCGAGGCGGTGCGCCTGGTGCGTGAACTGCGGCCGGACGTCGTGGTGATGGACATCCGGATGCCGGGCATGGACGGGATCGAGGCGACCCGGCAGGCGACCGCCGAGCCGGACCCGCCCAAGGTCCTGGTGCTGACGACCTTCGACGACGACGAGTACGTCTACGGCGCACTGCGCGCAGGGGCCAGCGGATTCCTGCTCAAGAGCATGGCCCTGGACGCGATCCTGGAAGCGATCCGCGTGGTGGCCGCGGGCGACGCGCTGATCGCGCCGAGCGTGACCCGACGGCTGATCGCGGACTTCGCCGGAACGTCCGGCCCCGCGGCCCCCGAACCGGACGCCGGGCCCGCCGCGGACGCGAGTCCCATCGCGGGGATCACCGACCGGGAACGCGAGGTGCTGGCACTGGTCGGACAGGGACTGTCGAACACTGAGATAGCCGAGCGGCTGGTGATCAGCACGGCGACCGCGAAGACCCATGTCGCGCGTCTGTTCGCCAAGCTCGAAGCTCGGGACCGCGTCCACCTGGCGATCATCGCCTTCGAAACCGGACTCGTGCCGCGTAGACGGTAGGGACAGATGGTAGGGGGGCGAAGATCAAGGCGATCCGCGCGGTCGGCGGCGACGTCATGGCCTCGTTCGGCGGCTGGGACGGTGCCAAGCTCGGCGAGAAATGCGCGGACTCCGCCCAACTCGCCGCCGCCTACCGGAAGGTGATCGACGCCTACCAGCTCAAGGCGCCGGTCTGCGGATCTTCGTCACCTTCAGCGCCGAGCCGAACGGCCCCGACGTGTCCGGCGCCGACCTGATCGCCCGTGCCGCCAAGGCCGGTGTGGAGGTGGACGGTTGGGCGGTCATGCCGTTCGACTTCGACAACCACCCGGGCGCGATGGTCGACGCCACCGTCTCCGCCGTCACCGGGCTTCAGCAGACCCTCGTCCGCGCCTACGGCTACGACGCGGACACGGCGTGGCGGCACTCCGGACTCTCCTCCATCAACGGGCACTCGGACAGCCCGGACGAGGTCGTGAGCCCGGCGGACTTCCGCGCCATGCGGGACTTCGCCGCCGCGCACCACCTCGCCCGCTTCACCTACTGGGCCGTCAACCGGGACCGCTCCTGCGCCGGAGCCTTCACCAAGGACGCCGCCTCGGCCTGCGGCGGGATCCAGCAGGACCCGTACGCGTTCACGAAGATCGTGGCGGGCGGCCACGTCGACTCGACGGCCTCCGGGCCGGCTGGGCCTTCCGGTGACGGTTCGCACTGCCCGGGTACGACACCGGAGCCCGTCGTCACGACCGCGAAGCCGGCCGACGACACCGGCCGAGCCGAGCGGCCCGGCCACCACGACGGCCACGGCTCCCGCCACCGCCCGGCCGATGGCCGCCGCGACGCAGGGTCAGACGCAGGGGCAGACGCAGGGTCAGATCACGCCCACCACCTCGGCTCCGGCGCCCACCCACTCGACGGCCGCCGCCGCCGCTCCGGCCCCCACCGCCGACGGAGACACGCACAACGGTCAGTCGCTCGCCTCCACCGGCGGTGGCGACGCGACCAGCGTGCTGGTGGAGGGCACCGGGATCCTCCTCCTGCTCGGCGGCGGCTTCGGCATGGTCGGCACGCGGCGGCAACGGGAGGCGGAGCGGGCGTCGGCCCGGTAGGAGACCGTTGGCTGCTGCCGGGAGGTCGGGTTGGTCTCCTGGCAGCAGCCTCGTAGGTATGCGGGCAGCGGGGACGCGCCACCCTGCTCGGGGGGCTGGATCACCCCCGCCGGCGATCTGCTGCTTGACCACGACGTTCACGCGTTCACTCAGCGGCACCCCGGCCGGTCCGCCGACCGGGTTTCCGACGGCGCGTCGGCGTCCGCGTCCCGCGGGCATGCGGCCGGGTGTGCGGAAAAGGGGTCGACAGGTGCGTTCGGGGGCCCGGTAGGGTGCGGGAGTGGACACGGAACTGGCCTGGCAGGTCGCTGAGTTGCGGTGGCGGTGCGGTACGCTCGCCGGGTTTGTCGCGAGTTGTACGGATGTCGAGGGGCGCGCTCGTGAGGCGGCGCGGCTGGCCGGGGAGGCGTTCGGCGCCGACCCCGGTGATCTGGCGGCGCTTCAGGTGATGCACGACGTGCTCGCGGGCTGGGCCGAGGAGCTCGGGGACCACCCGCACCGGCCCACCGACCGGCGGCCCGACGAGGCGGACCGGCGCGTCCGTGACCACCTCAAGGACGTGCTGCGCACGCATCTGCCGGTCGCGACCCGCGACCGTGTGGCCGCCGTCCAGCTGTCCCTGGACGTCGACTTCGACGTGCTGCGCCGGCTGGGGACGCTGTCCGGCCAGGAGCGCGAGGACGTCCACTACGTCTACGGCCGCGCCACGGCAGCTCTCGACCTCGGTCACGTGCAGGAGGCCGAGCGCGGGGCGAAGCGCCTCGACGACCTGCGGCGCCGGCACGCCGGTTAGGGCCGCCGGTTCGGCGGAGAGGGGAACGGCATGACGACGAGTCCGCTGCCGCTGGAGCTGCGCGAGGGCATGCAGGTCTGGTCGTACCGCGTTTCGCACCGGACGCTGGTGTTCCGCAGCTTCTGGCAGCAGGGGAGGGACACGGCCACGGAGGTCGAGTTCGTCAGCGTCCTGGCCATGAAGACGCGGTCGGGCTACCGGGACCTGGTGATCCGGGAGGTGCAGTCCGATCCCGAGATCGAGCAGCTGGTCGACGTGCCGACGCCGGTGTCGTCCCGGTACCTGAGGCTCCAACTCCTCGCCGAAGGCGTGCCCTCGGGGTTCGTCGTGTGTGGAGACGTGCGGGTCCGTGAGGTGCGGGTCGACGAGTGACGCCGTGTAGTACGCGGGGGCGCCGCCGACCTGCTGGACCGACGTCGAGTCCGGCACGTACACGGACAGGGCACACGCAGCGGATCCCGCCCCGACGTCGAAGGTCCACAGCGCGTACGTGCTGTTGTCGTCCTTGGTGCGGTCCCCGGACATCGGCATCGCGTCGTACTGCCCGTCGCAGGAATTGCCGCTGTAGCCGCCGCTGTTGACGGTCACCCAGCCGTCCGGGCCCTGGCGGAACGCGCCGACCTCCCGGTAGCGCCCGCCCGCGCCCGAGCAACCGGGCCCGGCGACGGCGCGGAAGCCGGCGGCGCTGGACCGGGTGGTCGTGGGCGTGGGCGTGGTCGTGGCCGCGGGCGACGGCGTGTGCGTGTCGGCGGCGGACGGCGTGGCCGACGGGCTCTCGATCGCCGTGGCGGACGAGCTCGCCGACGGGCCGGGGTCCGCGGAGCTGGGCTGATCGGTGGGGGAGGTCGTCGGCGGGTGCGCCCGGCCGTGGGTGCCGTAGGGCGAGCGGCCTGTGGGTGCGGCAGCACCGGACGGTTGCCACCGTACGGGCGAGGGCGGCGGGACGCGCAGCGCGAGGAGCCCCGTCACGACGAGGCCGAGCGCCGCCGCGCAGCAGACGAGGGTCGTACGCCTCGGTGTCGCCGTACTGGTCACGTTGTTCTCTCCCCGGGTGACGGTGTCCGCCCAGTTGCACGGCCCGCCGGGCCGAACCGGTTCACGGGCCGTCGAACCCGGGAGGGTCCGCCGTCCGTACTACCGACTGAGGCCGGTCGGCGGCCGGCACGAGGACGGACGCGGGAGGAGAGCCATGGCCTGGTACCAGGGGCCGAGCCGGATCACGGTGACGGCGGTGGAGGGGCCGTGGCCGCAGCGCGCGGTGGTGACCGTCCGGGGCGCGGCGCCGGTCGAGATCCCGGGGACGGTCGGCGCGGTCCACGTCGTCGACGCGGAGAGCTGGCAGCTGGACCTGGAGCACTGCCACGACGGCGAGTGGGGTCCCAACGTCCGTGCCGTGCAGGGGCGCTGGCAGGAGATCCGGGGCGTGCCGACGCAGCAGGTGCACAGCCGCAACCGGGACCGGGTCGGCGACCGCCAGGACCGCAACCTCGTGCTGCGGATCGAACGGGTCGAGCGGGTCGAGCCCGGCGGCCGCGCCCCCGCCACCACGCCCGGCCGGCCCGCTGCGCGCCGCACCTCGACGTTCGCCTCTGCAACCACCTCGGCAACCACCTCGCCGACCATCTCGACGGCCGGCTCCGACTTCCTGCAGCCCGCGGCCCCGTCCCGTCCGTCCACCTCGACCGGCTCCAGCGCCACCTCTTGGGGCGCCTGAAGAAGGTCTACGCCCGCGCGAGCCGCTCCCGCACCCGCTCCACCTGTTCCGTCCTCCGCCCCTGCTCGGCGGCGAGTTCGAGCGCCCGCTCCCAGTGCCGGAGGGCCTCGGCCGTGCGCCCGCGGTCGTACAGGACCTGGCCCATGACGTCGGCGTAGTCGAACTCGGCGTGGGCGTGGTCGCCCTGGGCCCGGCCGAGGTCCAGGGCCCGCCGGATCTGCGCCACCGCCTCGTCGGGGCGGCCGAGTTCGCGGCGGCGTCGGGGGCGTGTGCGCGGGCCGCGTCGACGAGCCGGTCGAGCCGGTGGACGTCGATGAGGTCCGGGTCGGCGTGCAGGACGTAGCCGGGGGCGCGGGTGTCGAGCCGGAGGCCGTCGGCGAGGAGCGTGCGCAGCCGGGCGACGTGCCCCTGGAGCGCGGCGCGCGCGGTGGACGGCGGGGTGTGCTCCCCGGCGAGGTCGAGGAGCCGCTCGACGGGGACGACCCGGTTGGCCTCCAGCGCGAGCGCCGTGAGCACGGCCCGCCGCCGGCCGCCGCCGACGTGGACGGCCTCGCCGTCGGCGGTCCGCAATTCCACCGGTCCCAGCAGGAGAATCCGCACGCCGCACCTGCGCCCTCGTCGTCCTCGGCCCCTGGCCTGCACCTGAGCCGGAGCGGACGCGGGTGCTCCGGCCGGGGGCGGGGGTCACGGGTGCTGGAAGGACACCTCCGGGTTCGCCGCCAACGGCCCATCGAGGAGGGGCTGGTGGATCCCCTTCAGCGTCCGGTCGAAGAAGGCGCCGACGTACTCCCGCGTCAGCTGCATGCCGCGCTCGGGCGAGGTGGTCGTACCGGGAGGGAGCGGGAGGCCGGCCGCGGTGGCGAGGATCGGGACGTCCGTGAAGCTGGAGTGTACGGTGCCCGCGACGGCCAGCCAGGGCTTGTAGCCGTCCCAGCCCGCCCAGGCCTGGCCCCACGAGGTGTCGGCGCCGCCGGCGGAATGGTTGCTCTGCTTCCCGAGCAGGAGGAACGCGCGTCCGTCGAGCGTGTCGGCCGGTACCGGCGGGAAGAACGTTCCGTCCATGTTCACCCCGGCGAGGATCCGCTGGTCCGCGGCCATCGCGTTCAGCGTCGACGCGCCGCCGATCGAGTGCCCGGCCATGCCGATGCGGTCGCGGTCGATCAGGTGCGCCAGCCGCCAGGCCGGGTGCTGCCCGGTGAGCCGGTCCAGGACGAACGACACGTCCTTCGCCCGGCTGTCCGGGAGCGAGTCCGGCGCCCCGCTGTCGCAGAGGGCACACCCCGCCGTGCTGCCGTCGGCGAGCGTCTCGCCGGAGTCCTCGTAGGTATGGCCGACCAGCGCCACGACGTACCCGCGGCTGGCGAGATCGGCCGCCAGCCCGGTCAGCGTGGCGCGGGGGTTCTCGAAGCCGGGGGAGAGGACCACCAGCGGGTACTTCCCGCCCGCGGCCTTCGCGCCGGTGTACGCGTACGTCTTGATGCCCACGACGTCCTGCGGCTGGACCCCGGTGCCCGGCGGGATCCGGGTCGCGACGAAGTTCTGCGCCTCGCCGAGGGTCATATACGGAGCGGCCTCCCCGGTCCCGCGCCGGGCCGGGTAGAACATCGACACCGTCAACTGCCGCGGCCCGGCCGAGGGCACCCACGGATCGGTGCGGTCCGGGTCGGTCAGGTGCAGCACCTCCTCCCCGACCGCGAACGGCCCGGTGGGTCGGGGCAGTTCAGCGTGGAAGGCAGCGGGGGCGGAGGCGGCGACGGGCTCCGCGGGCGAGGCCAGAGCGGCCCCGGCCAGCGGGAGCGGAAGAGCGAGGACAAGGGCGGCGACGGCCGCGGCGCGGCGGTATCGGTTCATGCCGTTGAGATTAGGTTCGGAGTCTGGACCCCCGAATCCGCCTGCCGATGCAAGTTCTGACTGGCCATCATCCATGCGAATCAGCGGCGTCATCCCTTTGGATGACCGTCCGGTTGCCTGTCCGGCTCGTGTCGCCCACCTGCCAGTCCCGCGGGGCCACGCCGAAGGCCGCGCGGAAGGCGCGGCCGAAGAGGCCGACGTTGGCGAAGCCCCAGCGACGGGGCGATTCCCGCCACCCGGAGTTCCGCGGCCACCAGCGGACGAGGATCCGGCTCCACCGTCGCAGCCGCTGCGTCCGACGGCGCGCTGGTAGGCGACAGGCGGCATTCGTCCAGGCAACCGAGGCCGGTTCTGCAAGGGGTTCGTCCGTGGCATCGGAGAGTCCCACGGAATGCCGCAATGACAACCAACTCGCTCTAGCGGTCAGCTACTGTCGGACGTCATTCGGCAGTACGAACGCCCCGGCAAGCGGCCTTGGCGATGTGCCTCTGATGTGTCAAGTTGCCCCCGATCGCTGCTAGCACCTTCGAGTCTTTCCGATACCGGACGTAGTGCTCCTGATCGACCACAGGGCGAGGCTCCTCAGGACTGCTGGACCTGTCTCGGCCGATTAACCCGGCGAACCCATGCGGTCATAGCACTAGCTCAAGGGAGGCCGATGAGGCCCCAGCCGCGGGCCTCGGCCCCGGTGACCACGGCGCCCCACTCGCGCAGGTGTGCGGCGGCGGCGTCGAAGGTGGCGGGCCGCCCCGCCCAGCCGGTGCACTCGGCGTCGAAGGGCGCGCGGAGTTCCTCCAGCCGCGGTGCGGCCGTCGCCCAGGCGTGGGCGAGATCGGGGATCTCGTCCGGGGCGCAGAGCAGGAGTACGTGTGGGCGCCAGGGTGAGGGGTCGCCGGGGAAGCCGTCGGCCGGCGCGGGGCCGTCGGCCGTCGGCTCGGGGACCAGGGCACCGAGGAAGTGGTCGAGGGCCGCCCGCAGCTCGGGTGCTGCCGACTTCCTGATGTCCTTCCAGGCGGCGGCCAGACGCCAGTGCCAGCTGTAGGAGCCGGTGGTTCCGAGGAACTGGTAGCGGGCACACCACGACGGCTCCGGCGGCCACACCCATCCGCCGGGCTCGGCGGCCGGGTGCGCATTGCACCAGGGGGTGGGGAAGACGACGTCGTCCAGTGTGTCCAGGCGCTCGTCCGCCGGTACCCGGGCCAGCCGGCTCCAGTCGGCCATGACCACGGTGATGTCCAGTCCCATCCGCGAAGGTTAACGACCCTGGCGAGTCCGTCGGGCGCCGTATCGTCTCCGTCCGCCTCACCCGGCCTGCGGGCGGCGCCCGTCAGGTTCGGGCCGGTCGACGTCACCGTCGAATCCGAAGCGGCCAGCCGCGTCGATCTCGACTCCACCGCGCCGGTCGTCGGCAACGACCCGGCGGACATACGTGTGCACGGGTGGGGGAGCCCAGACCGCAAGCTGAATCTGTGGGTCGACGACGACCGCAACTCTCTGGTGAAGCTCGCCGACACCGCCCCCGAGCCGACCGCCGAGACGTGCGATGCCGAACTCCGTCACGGTGCGGGTCACTTCGGTGTCCTCCTGGCCGTAGGCGACCGCTACTGCTACCGGACCCGCGCAGGCCGCATCGCCTACCTGAAGCTCAAGACCGTCCAGCCCGTCCCCGGCCCCCTCCGGTTCACCGTCACCGTCTGGGACACCACGCCCCGGTGACCCGGCCCGTCCGCCGATGCGTACGCGGCTGGTCCCCGATCTGATCCTGACCGGACTGGTCGAACGAAGGCCGGACAGTTTCGCCGAACTGACCGCCGCCGACACGGCCGTGCTCACCCCGCCGGCCGATCTGACCGGATGACAGCTGTATCCGCTTGGTGCGGGCCCGGAGGCCCAGCCAGGAGGTGCCCGACAGGTGGGCGCGCCCGCTACGGACGACGAAGGCTCGCCCACGCCGACCCGGCTCTGTCACCTCTCTCCGCCTGAGCCCTCCGTACCGGCGCCTGCGTACACGTCTGGCAAGCGTGCGGCCCGATGGTGCTCTGGCGGTCAGCCGGTGATCGAGAAGAAGATCGTGTCGGAGTCGAACCAGTCGATCTTGTTCGTGGCGTACTCCCACTCGGTGTGTTCGAACTCGAGCCTGTCGATCAGGATCTTCAGGTCGTACCGGAAACTCTTGTCGGCGAGATCCAGGACCGTCCGGTAGGCGTCGGCGGCGGGCTTGGCCTTGGCCAGGGGGAACATCCCGATGTGCGGGCCGTCCATGGGGTAAGGGATGAGGAAGGGGATTTCCTGTGGCGGGCCGGAGAACAGGTGGTCGTGCATCAGGAAGTCGCTGCTCACGCCCAGACGGAGCAGCTCCTTGTCGAGCAGGCTGAAGAACGTTGCGGGCTTGGAGTAGACGCCGAGATCGGCGGGGTCGGACGCGTTGCAGTCGATGATGTGCTGGAGTGCGCGGTAGTAGGCGCCGGCCGCGTAGGCGGCGTCCGAGTTCGCGTGGCCGGCGATGAGGTGGTCGAGAGCGTCGGGAATGGATATGCCCCAGTCGATGCCCTGCCCGTCAAGCGAGAGCTGGCTCTTCTCCGCCATCTCCCGGATCACGGCCAGGATGCGCTGCTGGTCGTCGGTGAGCCGGCCGGCGGCTCCGATCGTGTGGCGCCCCTGGCGCGGCACGGGCGATCCGGCCGACCCCGCCCACTGCCCGCTGAACTTCCGCTTCATCACCCGCTACGCCCCGGACCGAACGCCCGTCGCCACCGTCGTGTTCGGGGGCCCCTGCCGGACGGCACCCCGTCGGCGGTCATCCCGGACGGGGACGGCGACACCCTGGCCGTCCTCCCCGACGGGACGGTCGCCCTCGCTCTGCGGCCGGGCAGCACCCACCTGTTCTCGGCCGACCTGAGCCAGGTCGTGGCCACGTTCCCGATGCCCTGGGGCCACGAGGAGGAGAAGGCCAGGACAGGAGAGCCCTTCGCCGCCTCGATCGCCGTCACCCCCTCCGGCCGCCTCCTCTGCACGACCTCGGAGTACGGGCTCAGTTGGGCCGGCGCCCGTTCATGCGTGCTGCCTGGCGGTGGGCTGGGTGGCCAGGAAGGCGCCGATCTGGGCGGCGCCGGTGCGTTCCAGCCAGGTGGGGAAGTCCATCGTTCCGGGGTGGATGCGGCGGGTTGCGGTGACGTCCGCGCGGTAGCCGTGTTCGTCGAGCCACTCGTTGGCGTACGCGAAGTCCTCATTGAGGGCCCGGATCGCTTCGATCGGGATCCGGGCGTACGGCAGCGGACGCCCGAGCGCGTTCTCGATGGCCGCGGCGATCTGGACCGGCGTGAGTTCGTCTCCGGCGAGGGCGACTTCGCGGCCGATCCAGTCTTCGGGCCGGGAGAAGGCCAGCGCGGTGACGAAGCCGACGTCGTCCACGGCCATGATCTGCAGCGGAACCTCGGGGGCGAGGGCGGTGGCGAACGTCCCGCCCCGCAGGGCATAGGCGCCGGTGAAGTTCTCCATGAAGGAGACCGGTCGCAGGATCGTCGCGGGCAGGCCGAGCGCGGCGATGTGCTGCTCGATCCGCCACTTGCTGACCAGGTTCTGCGGCAGTCTCTCGCTGCCGTGACGGTCCGCGCCGGCCACCGAGGTGAAGACGAAGTGCTCGACGTCGGCGGCACGGGCAGCCTCGGCGACGTTGATCCCCCAGCGGACCTCGTCCTCGGCGCTGAAGTCCGGCGCGGTCCCGGGGGAGCCGACCGTGGGCTGGACGCTGAACATGCCGTATGCGCCGTTGGCCGCGGCGATCAACGAGGCCATGTCGTCCATCTGTGCGCGCACGATCTGCGCGCCGGCGTTCGCCAGGTCCTTGGCCGGGCCCCCGTCCGGATCGCGGGTGAGTGCGCGTATCTGCCAGCCGTGGCTGAGCAGGTGTCGCGTCACCGCCCGGCCCTGCAGGCCGGTCGCCCCCACCACCACGACGGTCTTTCCTGTCGATTCCACGAATCTCCCCATGTCGCATGCCGACGAGGACCCACGCCCAGTAACTGGGGTGGCCCTCCGGTTATCGGGCGCTACGATATGGAGGGCCACCCCGGTTAGCAAGTCGTCAGGAGTTCCCGTGCCCAAGAGCGCAGCCGACCCGGCTTCGCGGCCGATGCGTGCCGACGCACGCCGCAACTACGACCGGATCGTGGCCGCCGCCGAGAGCCTCGTCGCCGAACACGGCGCCGAGGCCTCGCTGGAGGAGATCGCCCGGCACGCCGGAGTCGGCTCGGCCACCCTCCACCGGCACTTCCCCTCCCGGCAGTTGCTCCTGGAAGCCGTCTTCAAGGGCTGGGTGGACGCCCTGTGCGCCAAAGCGCGTGACCTGCTGCCCGACCCCGATTCCGGAGCCGCACTCGTCAGCTGGCTCCGGGCCGTCGTCGCACACGCCGTGGCCAACCGGGGCCTGGGCGCATCGCTGATGCAGGGCGCCCGCGACGGCGACCCGACGCTCGGAAGCACCTGCCATGCGGCGATCACCAGCGCCGGCGACGAACTCCTCGACCGCGCCCGCCACGTGAACGCCGTACGCCCCGACGTCACCATCACCCAACTACTCAAACTCGTCGGCGCCATCGCTTCGGCCACCGAGGAGGACCCCGACGGCCCGGGCGAGGCCGACCGGCTGCTCGACCTGGCCATCGACGGGGTACGCGCGCGCTGAGGCCCCATCCCGTCGCCGGAGGCTTCAGGCGCCGGCGCAGTGCCTCGGGGTCGCGGCGAAGCAGGGCCGGCCGGACCGGGGAGGCCGGTTCATTCGGATGTGCCCGAACGCATTTTCGTGAATTCCGAGGCGCCTTCGCTGGGCTGCGCCAAGGTCTAGCCTGGACTGGTCGAACAACAGCCGTCGGCTCGCGGCCAGTGGATGTTCCTGTGCCGGCCGTCCTGTCCGTCCTGTTGCGGCAGCACGCGAGGAGGCCCGGGTGAACGCGCGCAGCACCGGTCGGCACCGCCGCGCGCGGGCCGGTCTCGCGGTGGCCGGGGCCGCCGTCGGGCTCGCCGCGGTCCAGGCGTGCGGGGGCGGCGGGTCGCACCCGGCCGCGTCCCCGTCCGTGCCGGCCGCGAACCCGCTCGACAACGTCGGCACGGCGGGCAACACCCTCGCCGTCAAGATCGACAACGTGGGCGCGCACGTCCAGGCGATCCACCAGGGACTCGCCCAGGCCGACGTCGTGTACTGGATCGAGGTCGAGGGCGGCCAGTCCCGGTTCCTCGCCGTGTACGACGCGAACCACCTGCCCGCGCTGATCGGCCCCGTGCGCTCCGCCCGGCAGACCGACATCCCGCTGCTCCAGCCGTACGGGCGCCTCGACCTCGCGTACAGCGGTGCCATCAGCGGGCTCGTCCCGCTGCTCGACCGGGCGGACCTGCAGAGCGTCACCCCGTTCACCGATCCGGCCGCGTTCACCGACCGCGCCGTCGACCCGACCTTCGTCGACCCGCACCGGATCCTCGGCCGGTTCCCGTCGGTGCCCGCGCGTTCCCCCGGCTTCGTGTTCGGTGCCGCGCCGGGCGGCGGGGGCCCGCTCGGCAGCATGACGTGGCACCTGCCGGCCGCGTCCATCGGCGTGCGCTTCGACGGGGGCGCGTACGACGTCACCGTCGACGGCCGCCCGGGCTGGACGGGCACCGCGACGGTGGTCGTCCAGCACGTCGACATCGTCCCCGGCCTGTTCACCGACTTCAACGCCGGGCACCCCGACAACGAGGTGTTCACGCGGAGCACCGGCTCGGGCCAGGCCGAGGTGCTGCGCGACGGACGGGTGTGGAGCGCCCGCTGGACCCGGCCCGACCCCTCCGCCGGGACGGCGTTCACCCTGCCCGGCGGCGGTGCCATGGCCTTCGCCACCGGGCCGGTGCTGGTGCTGATGGTGCCCTGAGCGCCGCGCTGCCGTAGCCGCCGTCCCGTTCGGCAGTCCCGTTCGGGGGTCGCGTTTATCCGGGCGGAGCCGGCATACGCACCCGGGAGGACGCCTGATCGGACACGGCCACAGCATCCGCGCCACCGTAGGGCGGGGTGAGCTCGTACCCGCTGGCTGGCACTGTCGTGTCGGCCGTGCGGCGACGTGCACCGTGCCCTCCCGGTCGGCGTACACCGGGTGGCCGGCCGGGGCCGACGCCGCCCTACGAGGGCCTCGCCCGGCCTCGGACGGCCCACCCCGGATGTGGGAGCGTCGGCGGTGCCCGAGTCTCGACGCATGGGATCGATCGTCGTGCTCTTCGAGCTGGAGCCGGAAGCGGAACTCGGTCCGGAGGGTGTCGGACCCGCTGTGATCGCGGTGCACGCCGCCGGTGCCGATCCCGATGTGCCTGAGGACCCTCAGCCGTACACGTTCTGCGGGCTGGAGAGCGCTCCGATGGAGCACGCGCACTACCGGCCGACCCGGCCGGGTGAGCCGTGGTACCCGCCCCAGCTGGCCGAGCGGCGCTGCCCCGAGTGCGAGCACGCCCTGCGCGCCCGATGACCACCGCGTAGGGAGGTGCAGGTGGACGGCTTGAACGAGCCGCCATGAGCGCTCGCGCCTGCTGCCAGCCCGCCGAACGGCGCGTCCGCGGTGCGACGGCCCTTACCGGTCGACGCCCCCCATCACCGGGTCGATGCTCGCCACCGCGACGACGACGTCCGCGACCTGCCCGCCCTCGCACATCGCGGCCATCGTCTGCAGGTTGGTGAACGACGGGTCTCGGAAGTGCACCCGGTACGGCCGCGTGCCGCCGTCGGAGACGACGTGCACGCCCAGTTCACCCCTGGCGGACTCGACCGCCGCGTACGCCTGGCCGACCGGGACCCGGAAGCCCTCCGTCACCAGCTTGAAGTGGTGGATCAGCGCTTCCATGGACTCGCCCATGATCTTCCGGATGTGGTCGAGCGAGTTACCCAACCCGTCCGGCCCGACGGCCAGTTGGGCCGGCCAGGCGATCTTCTTGTCGGCCACCATGACCGGGCCCGGGCGCAGCCGCTCCAGGCACTGCTCGACGATCCGCAGCGACTGGCGCATCTCCTCCAGGCGGATCAGGAAGCGGCCGTATGCGTCGGCGGTGTCGGCCACCGCGACCTCGAAGTCGTAGTTCTGGTAGCCGCAGTACGGGTCGGTCTTGCGCAGGTCGTGCGGCAGGCCGGTGGCGCGCAGGATCGGGCCGGTGGCGCCGAGCGCCAGGCAGCCGGCCAGGTCCAGGTGGCCGACGTCTACCAACCGGGCCTTGAAGGCAGGGTTGTTGGTGGCCAGCTTGTCGTACTCCTGCATCCGCGAGCGCAGCAGCTTCACGCCCTCGCGGATCTGGTCCGGCGCACCCGGGGGCAGGTCCTGCGCCAGGCCGCCCGGCCGGACGTAGCCGTGGTTCATGCGCAGGCCCGTCACCAGCTCGAAGATGTCGAGGATGACCTCGCGGTCACGGAAGCCGTAGACCATCAGCGTGGTGGAGCCGATCTCCATCCCGCCGGCGGCCAGCGCCACCAGGTGCGAGGAGATCCGGTTCAGCTCCATCATCATCACGCGGATGACGTTCGCCCGGTCCGGGACGTCGGCGGTGATGCCGAGCAGCTTCTCGACCGCGAGGCAGTAGGCGGTCTCGTTGAACAGCGGGGTCAGGTAGTCCATGCGGGTCACGAAGGTGGTGCCCTGGACCCAGTTGCGGAACTCCATGTTCTTCTCGATGCCGGTGTGGAGGTAGCCGATGCCGCAGCGGGCCTGTTTCACCGTCTCGCCGTCGATCTCCAGGATCAGCCGCAGCACGCCGTGCGTGGACGGGTGCTGGGGGCCCATGTTGACGATGATCCGCTCGTCGTCCGCCCGTTTCTGTCGCTGCTCGTCACCGGCGACCTCCTCCCAGTCACCACCGGTGACGGTGTAGACGCGGCCCTCGGTCGTGTCCCGGGCTCCCGCCGACTCGTGTTCGATGCCGCTCATCAGCCGTATGACCTCCGCTCGGGTCTCCGGTCGCGTCTGTTCGCCCGATTCGCGGCGCGCGACAGGCACGACGGGCCGAGCCCGTCTCAGCGAACCGGCCCTCGCGCCGGCCGCACGGGCACGACGTGGTGGCATGGGCTGCTCCAGTCCAGGATCGCGCACATCCGCCCGGAATACCCGGCCGGACCGCCGCAGCCCCGTCGATGACGTCCGCGCCTTCGCCCGACGCCTCGAAGCAATCCGTGAAGGTGCGAATGAAGGTGCGGCAGCGAGGAAGACGCGATGAGACGGCCCGCTCGCAACAGCGGCCCGGTCGGGCTGAAGCTGGAGGGGAGGTGAGGGGAGGGGAGCGGAACAAGGAGGCGTGGTGATGGTGCGCGCGGTTGGCATTGATCTGGGGACGACGAACTCGGTGGTCTGCGTGCTGGAGGGCGGCGAGCCGGCCGTCATCGCGAACACCGAGGGTGCGCGGACCACACCGTCCGTGGTGGCGTTCGGCAAGGGCGGCGAAGTGCTGGTCGGCGAGGTCGCCAAGCGGCAGGCGGTGACCAACGTGGACCGCACGGCGCGCTCGGTGAAGCGGCACATGGGCGAGGGCGACTGGCGCTTCCCGGAGAAGAGCGAGGTGGAGGGCAAGCGCTACACGGCGCAGGAGATCTCGGCCCGGGTGTTGCAGAAGCTCAAGCGGGACGCCGAGGCGTACCTCGGCGAGGACGTGACGGACGCCGTGATCACGGTGCCCGCGTATTTCAACGACTCCCAGCGCACGGCGACCAAGGAGGCCGGCGAGATCGCGGGCCTGAAGGTGCTGCGGATCATCAACGAGCCGACCTCCGCCGCCCTCGCCTACGGGCTGGACAAGGAGAACGAGCAGACGGTGCTGGTCTTCGACCTCGGCGGCGGCACCTTCGACGTCTCCCTGCTGGAGATCGGCGAGGGCGTGGTGGAGGTGAAGGCGACCAACGGCGACACGCACCTCGGCGGCGACGACTGGGACCAGCGCGTAGTCGACCACCTGGTCAAGCAGTTCAGGAACGGCTACGGGATCGACCTGTCCAAGGACAAGATGGCCGTCCAGCGCCTGCGCGAGGCCGCCGAGAAGGCGAAGATCGAACTGTCCGCCGCCAGCGAGACCACCATCAACCTGCCGTACATCACCGCCTCCGCCGAGGGCCCGCTGCACCTGGACGAGAAGCTCACCCGGGCCCAGTTCCAGCAGCTCACCGCCGACCTGCTGGACCGCTGCGAGGGGCCGTTCCACCAGGCCGTGAAGGACGCGAGGATCAAGCTCGCCGACATCGACCACGTGATCATGGTCGGCGGCTCCACCCGGATGCCGGCCGTCACCGACCTGGTGAAGAAGCTCACCGGCAAGGACCCGCACAAGGGCGTCAACCCGGACGAGGTGGTGGCCATCGGCGCCGCGCTCCAGGCCGGCGTGCTGAAGGGCGAGGTCAAGGACGTCCTGCTGCTGGACGTCACCCCGCTGTCCCTCGGCATCGAGACCAAGGGCGGCATCATGACCAGGCTGATCGAGCGCAACACCACGATCCCGACCAGGCGCGCGGAGGTCTTCACGACCGCCGACGACAACCAGCCCTCGGTGAGCGTGCAGGTCTACCAGGGCGAGCGCGAGATCGCCGCGTACAACAAGAAGCTCGGCATGTTCGAGTTGACGGGCATCGCACCCGCGCCGCGCGGCCTGCCGCAGATCGAGGTCACCTTCGACATCGACGCCAACGGCATCCTGCACGTCGGCGCGAAGGACCTCGGGACCGGCCGGGAACAGAAGATGACCGTCACCGGCGGCTCGTCGCTGCCCAAGGACGAGATCGACCGGATGATGCGCGAGGCCGAACAGCACGCCGACGAGGACCGCCGACGGCGAGAGACCGCCGAGACCCGCAACCAGGGCGAGCAACTCGTCTACACGACCGAGAAGTTCATCGCCGACAACGCCGACAAGCTCCCGGCCGACGTGAAGAGCGAGGTCGAGGCGGCCGTGACGGAGCTCAAGGAACAGCTCAAGGGCCAGGACACCGCCGCGATCCGCACCGCGAGCGAGCACCTCTCCGAGGTCAGCCAGAAGATCGGCCAGGCCCTCTACACCCAAGCCAACCCTGGCGCGGCAACTACCGGCCCAGGCGGACCGCAGGGCGAGGACGAGGGCGTCGTGGACGCCGAGATCGTCGACGAGGACGAGCGCAAGGGAGGCGCCCCATGACCGCCACGCCGCCGAGCCCACACAGGAAGTCCGAGGGGCAGCACACCCGTGATGCCGTAGAACTGGCCGCCGCGGACGGCGCGGTCGGGTCACCGGTGAAGCCCTTGAGCGTGCTGGTCTGCAGCTCGCCGCGGGGCGAGTAGGCGTAGGTGATGGTGGTGCCGTTGGCGTCGGTCTTGCTGTTCCGGTTGCCGTAGGCGTCGTAGCCGAAGGTCTCACTGTTGCCGGCCGCGTCGCCGGCTCGGTCATCTGAGCGCGGGCAGTTCCACCGTGATGTGCAGGCCGCCCCCGGGGCGGGGGGTGAGGGTGAGCGTGCCGTCGTGGGCGCGGGTGATGGAGTGGACGATGGCCAGGCCGAGGCCGACGCCTGCGTGGTCGGTGCGGATGCGGCCGGTGCCGCGTTGGAACGGTTCGGTGAGTGTGGTGACCAGCTGTGGGGGGAGCTGCTCGCCGGTGTTGTCGACGGTGAGCAGCACGACGCCGGGGCGGGGTTGGGTGTCGATGCGTACCGTGCCGCCCTCGGGGAGGTTGTGGACGATCCCGTTGTGTACGAGGTTCACGGTCAACTGCAGTAGTAGCGCTTGCGATCCGGTTGTGGGGGCGACGGTGCCTGAGGTCTCCAGGGTGACGCCGTGCCGTTCCGCGAGCGGCAGGAGCGTTTCGGCGGCCTCCTCCGCCAGGAGGGACAGGTCGACGCGTTCTCGGGTGAAGGAGCGCTGGTCGGCCCGGCTGAGCAGGAGCAGCGCCTCGGTGAGTTCGATCGCCCGGGTGTTGACGACGTGGAGGCGGTCGATGATCGCGGCGACATCCCGGTCGGGATCGGTGCGGGCGACTTCGAGGAGTGCCTTGGAGGTCGCCAGCGGGGTGCGCAGCTCGTGTGAGGCGTTGGCGGCGAACCTCCGCTGTTCGTCGACGTGGGCTTCGAGCCGGGTCAGCATGGTGTCGAAGGCGTCGGCGAGCTCGCGGAACTCGTCGGCGCGGCCCGGCAGTTGGATCCGGTGTGCGAGGGATCCGGTCGCGGCCAGCCGGGTGGCCTCGGTGATGCGGGTCAGCGGGGCGAGCACCCGGCCGGCCAGGAGCCAGCCGCCGACCAGGCCGAACACCAGCAGGAACGCCAGCACCACGGCGGCCCTCGGGGCGAAGACGTGCAGGAGGTTCGACCGGACGGGGAACACCCCTTTGGTCGGGGTGTCGGTGGAGCCGGCGATGAGGAACGCGCGGTCGGGGACGTAGCGCAGCAGGAACAGCCACACCGCGGCGAGCAGCAGGACGGCGGCGACCATCAGGAACCCGGCGTAGCTGAGGGTGAGTCGAAGGCGGACGCTCGGTCCGGGGGCCCTATCCACGGCCGGTTCCGCCACGCCCGGCCGACGTGGTGTCGATGCGGTAGCCGACGCCCGGCACGGTGGCGATGATCCAGGGTTCGCCGAGGCGCTTGCGCAGCGCCGAGACGGTGATGCGCACGGCGTTCGTGAACGGGTCGGTGTTCTCGTCCCAGGCACGTTCCAGCAGTTCCTCGGCGCTGACCGTACCGCCGTCCGCGGCGGCGAGGACTTCGAGCACGGCGAACTGCTTTCTGGTCAGCGCGACGAAGCGGCCGTCCCGGTAGACCTCGCGCCGGAACGGGTCCACCCGCAGGCCGGCGAGCTCCAGCACCGGGGGCCGGTTGTGGCCGCGTCTGCGGTCCAGGGCCCGGAGCCTGAGGGCGAGTTCCCGGAGTTCGAAGGGCTTCGTGAGGTAGTCGTCGGCGCCGAGTTCGAACCCGGAGGCCTTGTCGTCGAGGCGGTCGGCCGCGGTGAGCATGAGGATCGGCATGCCGCTGCCGGAGGCGACGATGCGCCTGGCGATCTCGTCGCCGGACGGCCCGGGGACGTCGCGGTCGAGGACGGCGATGTCGTAGGCGTTGACGCCGAGCAGCTCCAGCGCGGTGTCGCCGTCGCCCACGATGTCGGCCGCGATCGCCTCCAGCCGCAGGCCGTCCCGGATGGCCTCGGCCAGGTAGAGCTCGTCCTCGACGATCAACACGCGCATCCCTCGATGCTACGAGCCCGCACCTATCGTCCGCGTATCGGAAATCCCATACGTCCTGGCAACACCACACTCCGTTGACTTGCGGAATGAAACTCAAGCAGGACGCGACGACCGCTGGTGAGCGCACGGAAACAGAGGAGCCGAGCACCCGGCGCACGGCGCTGCACCGGGCGGTCCGTGCCGCCTTCCGGCCGGAGCGGTGGAGGCGCGGCCCGTTCCTCACGGCTCTGGCGCTGCTGCTGGGCCTGGTCATGCTGCTGCACGCGGAGATCCCAAACAGGAGCTGGCACCTCGGCAGCCTGGTGGAGAACCTCCTGCCCTGGTTCGGCCTGTTCGTCCCGTTGTTGCTGATCGCGGCGGTGTGGCGCCGCTCCACCGCCGCCGTGGTGGCGCTGGTGCTGCCGGTCGCGGTGTGGCTCGGCCTCTTCGGTGGACGGCTCACCGACAAGTCCGGCCCGGGCGGCGACCTCACCGTGGCCGAGCAGAACGTGGACGCCGACAACCCCGACCCGGGCGGAACCGCACGCCGCCTGGCCGCCTCCGGCGCGGACCTGCTGGCCCTGGTGGAGCTGACCCCGCAGTCCGTGGGCGCCTACGAGACGGGGCTGGCGGCGGCGTACCCGTACCACGTGGTCCGGGGCACCGTCGGCCTCTGGAGCCGGCTGCCGCTGGGCGACGCCCAGCCGATCGACGTCATGGACTACGGGCCCCTGGCGGACACCAGGCCGGTGGACGGCAAGCCGGCCGAGAACCGCGCGCTGCGCACCACGGTGGCCACGGACCGCGGGCCGCTGACCGTGTACGTGGCGCACCTGGGGTCCGTCCGGGTCCTCCCATCGTCGGGCTTCTGGACGGCCTCGCGCGACATCGGTGTGCAGGCGCTCGGCCGGGCCGTCGCCGCCGACGCGAGCGAGCGGACGCTGCTGCTCGGCGACCTCAACGGCAGCCTGGACGACCGCGCGTTCGCCGGTCTCACCGCACGGATGCGCTCGGCCCAGGACACGGCCGGGAACGGCTTCGGCTTCAGCTACCCGGCGTCGTTCCCGGTGGTGCGGATCGACCAGATCCTCGTCCGCGGCGTCACGGCGACGAGCTCCCGGGTCCTGCCGGACACCGGCAGTGACCACCTGCCGGTGGCGGCCGGGATCAGGTGGTGAGGACCGGGCTGTCGGGCCGTGCGGCCCGGCGCAGGTGGGCGAGGTGGGAGAGGTGTGCGAGGCGGGTGGTGGGCACGGGCACCTCTGTACCGCGTACCGGCGGTGCGTCACAAGCGAGTTCGGGTCCGTCAGCCGCCGACCCCGACGGCGTGCCGGAAGGTCTCCTCGGCCGTGACCATGTCGATCATCGCCCGCGCGACGTCCGCCCTGGACACGCTCGCCGCGGCCGGGCCTGACTCGACGTCGCGCCGCGTGCGGCCGCGCGCGGGCCCGTCGGTGAGGCGCGGCGGCCGGGCGGACGTCCAGTCGAGGTCGCTCTCCCGCAGGATGCGCTCCATCGTCTCCAGGTCGGTGTAGAGGTCCCGGAGGACGGCCCACAGCAGCGGCGTGAAGACCTTGGACGCGACGAGGGGCTGGCCGGTGCCGGCGTGGTTGAGCGGGCCGGCGCTCACGACGATCAGCCGGCGGACCCCGGTGGCCGTCATGGCCGAGACCGCCGCGCGGGCGGAGGTGGAGGCGGGCTTGAGCGGGTCGGTGCGACCGGCCTGGCCGATGCCGGAGAGGACGGCGTCGGCGCCCGCGACGACCGGCTTGAGCGAGGCGGCGTCGAGGGCGTCCGCCTGGACGACGGTCAGCCGCTCGTGCCGCAGGGGCAGGCGGGCCGGGTCGCGGACGGCGGCCGTGACGTGGTGCCCGTCGGCCAGGGCCAGGCGGACGAGGTGGCGTCCGATGCCGCCGGTGGCGCCGAGGACGGTGAGTTTCATGACCCCTCCCAGGGGTGGGTGAGTGCTCACTTACGTTCTCCTCTGATGGTGGGTGAGTGCTCACCCACCTGTCAAGGTAGGCTGGGGTCCATGACGGACGAGGGAGTGCAGCACATCGCGACCGAGGGCGCCGAACCCCTGACCGGAGGGGCGCTCACCCGCGCCCGGGTGCTCGACGCCGCCGCCCGGCTGCTCGCCACCGTGGGCCTCACCCGCACCACGACGAAGCAGATCGCGCGCGAGGCGGGCTGCTCGGAGGCGGCGCTCTACAAGCACTTCCGGGACAAGGAGGAGATCTTCGTCCGCGTCCTGCGCGAACGCGCCCCCCGCCTCGCCGACGCCGTCGCCGAGCTGCCGGGCCGCGCCGGCGAGGGCACCGTCCGCGAGCACCTGGAGACGCTGGTCCGGGTCGCCGTCCCGTTCTACTGCCGGTCCTTCCCGATGGCCGGCTCCCTCCTCGCCAGCCCCGAACTGCTCGCCGCCCACCGCGGCAAGCTCGGCGACGCCGGCCCGCACCAGGTCGGCCTCCACCTCGCCGAGTACCTGGCCGCCGAGCAGCGCCTCGGCCGCGTCTCGGCCGCGCTCGACCCGCACGCGGCGGCGCTGCTCCTGATCGGGGCGTGCTTCCACCGGGCGTTCCTGGAGGTCTTCTACGCCGACGAGGCCCCGCCCGGGGTGCTGCTCCCGCCGACGACGGAGGAGTTCGCGACGGAGACGGTCCGCGCCCTCCTCGACGGCCTGACCCCGCGGGCCTGACCGCGGCTCACCACCCCGTTGTCAGTGGCAGCGCCTAGATTCTGAGGAGTCGGCGGGCGGCATCCCGCACCGTCGACGGAATCCAACTCCGTTGCCCGAAAGGGGTGTTCGCCGTGCCCGTCGCCGTGGATGAGCAGGTCACGTACTTGGAGCTGTCGGAGGACGCCGGCACCGCGCACAAGTTCTACGAGGTGCGCGTCGCCGACTGCGTCGTGACCGTGCGCTACGGGCGGATCGGCGACGCCGGGCAGGTGAAGGCGACCAGCTACCCGAGCCCGGAGAAGGCCGCCGCGGCCGCCGCGAAGAAGGTGGGGGAGAAGGTCCGCAGGGGCTACGCCCCGGCCGCGCAGGGTGTGCGCCAGCGGCGTGCCACCACCCGGCGGCAGATCGTCAGCAGCCGCTCCACCGCCCGCCAGGCGCCGCTGCTGTGGCGCTTCCGCTCGGGCTCGCCCGCCTTCGGCATCTTCGTCGGCGAGGAGCACGCCTGGGTCGGCAACGAGGCCGGCGACGTCTACACGCTCACCCATGACGGCGAGGTGACGGCCCGGTTCGGCCTGCCGGACGGCGTCAAGTGCATCGTCGCGGACGACTGGTGGATCTACGCGGGCTGCGACGACGGCAAGGTGTACGACCTCGGCGGCAAGGTGCCGCGCGTCGCCTACGAGATCGCCGAGGACGTCGACATCTACTGGCTCGACATCCACGACGGCGTGCTCGGCGTCGCCAACGAGCGCGGCGGGCTGACCACGGTCGACCACGAGGACGAGTTCCAGTGGCGCCGCAAGGCCGAGGGCCGCGAGGGCTGGATGGTGCGCTGCGACGCCGACGGCGTCTACCACGGCCACTCGCGCGGCGTCGCCCGCTACGCCTCGCGCGGCGGCGACCAGCTCTGGCACGCCGACACCAAGGGCGGCGTCCTGTTCGGCTGGCAGGTGGCCGACGACGTGTTCGCCGGCACCTCCCGGGGCTGGGTGCACCGGCTGCGCAAGTCGGACGGCGCCGAGGTCGCGGCCTACCGCTGCGACGCCGCCGTGTTCTCCTGCGCGGCCTCGCCGGACGGCGCGTACGTGTTCGCCGGCGACAACCACTCCTCGGTGTACTGCTTCGCCGCCGACGGCACCCGGCTGTGGAAGCTCGCCACCGGCTGCGGCTCGGCGTACAGCATGCAGTACCGCGACGGCCGGCTCTACCTGGTGACCACCGACGGCTCGCTGGCCTGCCTGGACGCCAGCGAGGCCGCCATCGGCGCCGCCGAGGCCGGCACCCTGCCGCGGACGGCCGAGGTGCGCGGCGCCGACGTCGAGCGCGTGCTGCCGGGCCGGGCCCTGGAGACGGTCGCGGCGGGCGCGGGCCTCGGCGGCGTGGAGGTCGAGTGCGTGCAGGACGGCGCCCGGCTGCGGGTCCGCGTCGTGTCGGCCGGGTACGACCCGACCTGGCGCGTGCAGTTCCCGAAGGACGTCCGGGTGGCCGGGGCGCGCTACCTCGTCGCCGAGGTCCGCGAGTCCGCGAGCGGCGGCTTCTACCGGGCCCGCGGGGACATCAAGCGCCTGCTCTGACAGCCGTGCTCAGGCGAGCGTCTCGCACAGGTTCTCCACCTGGTGCTGCACCAGCACCTGCGGCTGCCCGTCCGGGTGGACCAGCAGCGTCACGCCGCCGCTGAACAGGAAGTCGCCGGGCGCGTGGTACGGGTTCCCGGCGCGGACGCGGGCGGAGATGTGGGAGTTCTTCGGGATCAGCCACAGGACGCTGTGGTCGGGCAGCTTGTACTCGGTGGCCTTGCCGCTCTGGTCGCGGTCGACGCTGCGCCCGCTGTCCAGGTTGGTGTAGCGCAGCACGAGCGGGCCGCGCCACAGCACCTTCGCCGGCGAGCCGTCGGGGTAGCGGGCGGCGACCTTGGTCTCCTCGCCCTCCACGAGCACCCCGATGTGCAGGTGGAACGGGCAGAGCGCGCCGGCCGCGAAGTCCTCGTCACCGCTCCGGTACGGCTGCCACCCGTCGCCATCACCCGTGTGGGCCTGAGCAGTTGGTGCCACTGCCAGCAGCGCCGCGGCGGCCAGCGCGGCGACGACGGCCAACGGTCGGGCGGCGGCGAACGGTCGGGTGGCGGCGGCCAACGGTCGGGCGGAAGAACGCAGGGACATGACGGGCCTCCTGGCGTGCCACGGACGAGAGAGGGGTGCGCGCCCCCTCCCCCGCGGGGGGCGCGGTGGCTATCGTCGAACGGCGGACGCGTCGCCCGCGAGGCTTTCGGCCGGGGCCGAAACCAACAAGGCCGCGGAGGAACCGGAGGGGGCACGTGCTGCGCATCCACTTCACCGCCGAGGACCTGCTCGGCGTCCGCTTCGCCGACGGCCCCGCCCCGCTCCTGGAGCTCGGCCTCGCCGTCGCGATGCTCCAACGCCGCGACGGCGGACCGGGGTTCGCCCGGCGGCGCCGCACGCTGAGCACGTCCGGGGCACGGGCCGCCCTCGCCCCGCTCCGCCAGCTCGTGCCGCCCACCGGCGCGGGTCCGCTCTTCCTCGACCCGCCGAGCGAGGACCTCGACCAGGGCCTCGAGGCCGTCCGCAGCTCGACCACGGCCCTTGTGCACCGCGAGCTGACCCGCGTCACCACCAAGGGCGGGCTGCCCGCCACCACCCTGCTGCGCCACCTCGCGGACCAGGACCAGGACGCCTGGCAGTACCTGGAACGCGCGATGCGCACCGCCTACCCGGACCTCGTCGGCACTGTCTGGCCCCGCCTGCGGACCGGCTTCGAGACCGACCTCGCGTGGCGGGCCCGGATCCAGCGCGAGCACGGCCTGCGCGGGATGCTCGTCGGCCTCCACCCCGGCAGCCGGTGGCGCGGCAGCGTCCTGGAGATCCCGGCCGACCGCGAGGTGGACGTCCGCCCGGGCGGCGCCGGGCTGGTGCTGATGCCCTCCGCGCAGTGGACCGGCGGCCCGCTGGCCGGCCCGTACCCGCTGGGCACGCTGCTCGTCTACCAGGCCGTCACCCCATTGACCCTGCTGCCCGAGCCCGGCCCGGGGCCGGGGCCGAACGGCGGCCCGCAGGACGACCCGATCGCCGCCCTGCTGGGCCGCACCCGCGCGGCCGTCCTGCGCCTGGCCGGCCGCGAGCCGACCACCAGCCAGCTCGCCGCGGAGCTCGGCATCAGCCTCGCCTCCGCCTCCGAGCACGCCCGCGCGCTGCGCCGGGCCGGGCTGGTCACCACCGTCCGCAGCGGCCGGGCCGTGCACCACAGCCGGACGGGGCTGGGGCACCGGCTGCTCTCGCCGTGATCAGGCGTCAGGCATTAGGCGTCAGGCGTTGCAGATCCCGCGCGCGTAGTCGACCACCGCGGTGGCCTGCGAGTACTGCCACTGCGGCGAGAGGAGCTGCGCGTCCAGCTGCCCGGCGGCCGCGCGGTCCTCGACGACGTACCCGAAGTCCTGCAGCCAGGCCGGGTACAGGTTCTTGGAGCCGATGTAGAAGGCCGAGCCGTCGACCGACACCAGCTTGTGGTGCAGGGCGTACGGGTGGCCGTCGGCCCAGGTCGCGGTGGGGGCGGCGCGGAAGCTGGCGAGCTGGAGGTTGCGGCACATGGCCGTCTTGGCCTGGGCCTGGTCGCCGAGGCGGGCGGCCAGGCGGGCCTTGAGGACGTCGCCGATCTCGTTCAGCGACTTGATCTGCGAGTAGCCGCCGCTGCCGACCGCGCCGCGGTTGGCCGGGTCGCTGACGACGATGCGCACCTTGACGCCGTCGGCCAGCTTGGCGGCGAGGAGGTCGTAGAGCCGGGCGTCGTAGTGGGGCATGGGCGGGCAGGTGCCGTTGACGTCCTGCTGGGAGATCTCGATGTGGCTGCCGGCGGCGGCGACGAGCGTCCGCAGGGCGTTCTCCTCCGGGTTGACCGTCTCGTAGTCGCGGTCGCCGTTGGTGTTGTCGTGCAGGCCGATCGGGCCGCACTTGACGTCGGAGGGGTTCGGGAGGTCCTCGGGCCGGTACGCCGAGGCCGGGTCGGAGTCGCGGATGCCGACGCCGAGGCCGCCGACGGCGATCACCGGGACGCCGCCGGTCGCGGGCGCGTCCTTGGCGGCCGGGTTGAGGCGCTGCTCCAGGTCGGGGGTGCACGGGGTGCCGCCGGTGGAGGCGAACCACGCGGCGGAGAACGTGCCGGTGTTGCGGCAGGTCCAGTCCCACAGGGTGTCCAGGTAGGCGCCGGCGGAGGCGGCGGCCGGACCGTTCAACGCGAGGTCGACGTCCGAGACCGGGTGGGCGGTGTCGAGGTAGTCCTTCTTCCAGTTGTTGATTCCGCCGGTGATGACGGTCTGCCCGTCGACGACCAGCAGCTTCGAGTGGTTCCAGGAGAACGACGACTTCGACGTGGTCATCGAGGCGACCTCGATCGTGACGGCCGACGCGGCGTCACCGAGCCTGGCCACCAGGTCGTCCCGGTACTTCGACGGGAGGGCGCCGATGTTCAGCAGCGGCGCGGCACCGGCCAGGACCCGCACGTGCGGCCGGTTCCCGGCGGCGACGGAGGCCTTGAGGCCGGCCGCGATGGCGTCCTGGAACGCGCCGTCCGGGAAGGGCGCGAGGGTCGATATGTCGACGGTGCGGGTGGCGCGGGAGATGTTCTCGCGCATCTTGTCGAGCAGGCGGCGGGTGCCGGGCCGGTCGGTGCAGGAGGGATCGCCCCAGCAGCCGGGGGTCTGGAGCAGCCAGGCGCCCGGGTCGTCGGCCGGGGCGTCGAGCCGGTTGCCGGCGGTGCGCTGCCAGACGGATCCGTCGAGGCCGGGGGAGACCTGACGCAGGGTCGCCTCGACGGCGTCGAGGTACGGGGTGGCCGTGGCATCCGGCTGCACGGGCACGGATTCCGCGACGGCGGGGGTCGCGGTCAGGACGCCGAGGGCGGCGGTGAGCGCGAGCGCCGAGGCGGCGGCGCGGCGGAGGGAAACGGCGGGACGGTGGCGGTGCATGTACGAGTCCTTCACGAGGGTCCGGGAAGATTCACCCAGTTGACCCCGTAAAATTACCTTAAGTTGACCCTATGTTGTGTCAGGACCCCATCAAGGAACGGGTTTCGGCCACTTCCTGAACGCCGATGGTGGCCCAGTGAACGCGGATGGGCCACCTAGTGAAGGCCGACGGCGGCCCGCAGTGCCCGGTCGGGGCACCGTGAGCCGCCGTTCTTGAGGGATGTTCAGGAGAGGAACGTCATGGCGGGGAAGGCCGGCGACGGCCCGTCGAGCAGGTGGCCGCGGCGGTGGCGCAGGTGCTCGTCGAAGAACGCGAGCGGGTACGCCTGCTGGATGCGCACCGCCTCCTCCGGGTCGAGGGTGCCGATGATGTCCTGGAGCTGCTGGGGGCTCCAGCCGAGCAGCTTCGCCACCTGCGGGTACAGCGCCTGGCTGTCGCCGTAGGAGGTGTGGAGGGCACCCTGGGCCTGGACGTTGAGCCGCCAGCCGCGCAGGTGCTCCCAGAACTGCTCGGCGGTGGGATCGGTGGCCCGGGTGAACTCGGCGGTCATCATCATGAACGGCCGGTCCAGGTCGCCACTCAGTGCCGGCCGCATCTGCATCGGCCCGTCGAGGCTCAGTCCGGCCCGGATGCGCGGGTCCGCGAGCGTGGCGCAGGCGGTGGCCGTGCCGCCCTTCGACCAGCCGAACGCGCCCATGCGCTGCGGGTCGAGGGAGCCGGGCAGCCCCTTCGGCAGCTCCCGGCCGTCGACGTCCGGATTGCACCCGGCGGCGAGCTGTTCGGCGCAGTCGAGGAGGAAGCGCAGGTCGGCGGCGAAGTCGCCGGGGGCCGTGGGCGTGTTCGGGCGGCGGTCGGGGACGGCGATCCGGCCGTCGGGGAACTCGGTGAACGAGTCGTAGGCGTGCGCGACCGTGATGACGGCGTACCCATGGCTCGCGAGCTCCTGGACCATGATCGTGTGGTCGCCCTGGTGGCTGTGCGCGCCGTGCGCGTACACGACGACGGGCAGCCGCCGGCCCGACCGCCGCACCGGAGCGCCCACGTGCGCCGAGGTGAGCGGCGCCAGCGCGGGGTCGAGGGTGAGCCCGACGTCGGCGAGGAACGCCGTCAGCGCGCCGGCCGGCATCCACGGCGCCGCCGCGTACCCCTCGACGTCCCGCGCCGGGTACCAGACGGTGGCCATCAGTTCGCGGAACTTGCCGGGGCCCGCGAGGGCGTCGGGCCGCGACCGGTCGACGAGGTGCAGCTGGACCCGGCCCACCGCATGCGGCCCGGTGGGCGCGGGCAGCGTGAGCCGGGCCGGGGCTCCACCGGCAGGGGCCGGTGCCGCCCACGCGGGCCCGGCGACGGCGGCGAGCGGCACGGCGGCCCCGGCGGCCAGTGCGGCGCCCAGCATGCGGCGGCGCGTCAGGCCGGCCCGTCCGGTGAACTGCGTGGTGGTCACGAATCCTCCCCGTGGTGACTGTTCGTCAGTCGTGCCACCACGGCCGGTCCGTGGGCACAGGGGAACGCTCCCACCCCGGCGCACCCCCGGACATCGGCCCACCGGTTGATCAGCCGCCCGCGCATTGGCCCACGGGTGTATATCCGTGGGCCTGGTGACCGGAGTTTCGCCTGTGATCTTTAGCCGTCTGTCCACGCCAACTAGGGTTGTGCGGCAGGATGTGGGGCCACGCAACAGGAGGGGCGCATGCTCGAAGTGGGCGGGGCACGATGATGCGAGACCAACTCCTCGGGGGCCGCTACCGGTTGGTGCGCCGGCTCGGCGAGGGCGGCATGGGGCAAGTGTGGGAGGCGCTCGACGAGACGCTGGGCCGGAACGTCGCGGTCAAGGTGATCTCCCTGCTCGCCGGTGACGGAAGCCGCGCCGACGAGGCCCGTGCCCGATTCCTGCGCGAGGCACGGATCACCGCCCAGCTGCAGCACCCCAACATCGTGACCATCCACGACCTCGGTGAGACCGGCGCGGGAAGCGAACGGGCCCCGTTCCTGGTGATGGAGCTGGTCCGGGGCGAGGGCCTGGACGCGATGCTGCGCCGAGGTGTCGTCACGCGTGCGGACGCGGCCCGATGGGGCGCGCTGATATCGGACGCGCTTGCCGAGGCGCACGCGGCCGGAATCACGCACCGGGACATCAAGCCCTCCAACATCCTCATCACGCCTTCCGGTGCCGTGAAAGTCCTCGACTTCGGCATCGCGAAGGCGGCCGACCCCTATGCGACGGCGGACCGGCTCACGCAGACCGGCTTCATCGTGGGCACGGCCCCCTACATGGCGCCGGAACAGGCGCGCGGCTTCCCGGAACCGCGCAGCGACCTGTACGCCCTGGGCTGCCTCCTCTTCGAGATGATCACCGGCCGGCTCCCCTTCCAGGCCCCCGACATGGTGGGATACCTCTCGGCACACCTCACCCAGGAGCCGCCCACACCCAGTTCGGTGTCCGCCGGCGTCCCCTCCGCGTGGGACGACCTCGTGCTGAGGCTGCTGGAGAAGAACCCCGACCAGCGGTATTCGAGCGCCACCGACCTTTCCCAGGCACTACGGCGTCTCGACGGCACACCCGAGCCCGCCGGCGGCCTCGCGCCACCAGGCGAGCAGGTCCCCCGACCCCAGGCCCCGACAGCTCCGCTCCCGCCTCCAGTCCCCACCCGTAAGGCGGCCGGCCCCCGACCACGGCCGGACACCACATCGACGCATACCCTGGACCGCTACGACGTCGCGGCATGGTTGATCATCTTGTCCCAGTTGGTCCTCTCGGTCTGCCTGTCGGCGTTCTTGCTCGTCTCGGCTTTCACGGTGGGGGCCGGGCTTTACTCCGGCCTGGTCACCTGGATCTACACAGCGGTACTCAAACCGCGCTCCACCGGTCTGACGCGCGGGACGGGGCGCGTGGCCGCGGCGGCCGTCGCCGTGCAGATCGGCGTGTTGGTGCACCAGACCTCGACAAGCCGGTTGGCCCTCTCGGGCGCGTGGCCCTTCTTCCCGGTGCTCGTCCTGACCATCGCGGCGTACTGCTATCGCGACATCAAGACCCGACGGGCGGCGCGCTCGATCTCGACCTGACGCAGGTGCGCGACGCCGACGCGCTGCGGATCCGGGCGTGCCCGCAGGACTCGGTCAAAGGCCGGAGTCGTGCTCCTGGTGCTGTTCGAGGGCGACGAGCAGGTGGATCGCGGCGTCCGCCCAGGCCGTCACCGCCCCGGCGGCGGGGCCGTCGGCGAGGGCGCCGGCGAGCGACTCCAGCAGGGCGGCACCGCCGGTGAGACCGGTGCGTCGCAGCTGGGCGGCCGCGGAGGCGAGACGGTCGCGGGCGGTGGGACCGCAGGCGCGCAGGCCGGTGTGGAGGATTTCGGCGAGTGCGGCGAGGCCGGTTTCGAGGGCGGTGGTGATCGGGTCCGTGGCCGTGCGTGCGTCGGCGGTGGGCGCGAGTGCGCCCGTGCCGGCGTCGGCGGCGAGGTCGGGGACGACCGGGCCCTCCGGGGTGAGGACGGCCAGTGGGTCGAGCACCGGGCGGCCGTGGCGCCGGGTCAACAGGCCGCTTACGTAGCGCACTTGGCCGCCGTCGAGCGCTTCGGCGAGGGCGTCGAGCCGACCGGGGCAGGCGGGGTCGTGCTCGGCGCGGAGCAGCGTGCCGGTGCCGGACGGGTCCCGGAGGACCGCCTCCAGGCGCTGCTCGGCGGCGTCGTAGCCGAGCGGTTCGACGGAGGCGACTTCC